>DATCEZ010000168.1:0-4212 GCA_036509775.1 Acidimicrobiales bacterium | reverse complement strand
GGCATCAAGAGCCGTGAGGTCGACGAGTGCCCAGCGGCCCTGGCGCTGATCATGGCCCACGCCGACCTCGAAGACCTGACCCTCGAGCGGGACGTGCACCACGAGAAGGCGCGCCTGGAGACCAGCTGGGCGGAGCTCGTCTACGACGGCCTGTGGTACTCACCGTTGCGCTTGGCCTTGCAGGCCTTCATCACCGAGAGCCAGCGCCACGTGACGGGGGAGGTCCGGTTGCGCTTCGCCGCCCCGGGCACCTGTGCCGTGGTAGGCCGCCGCAGCCCGGTCGCGCTCTACGACCACGACCTGGCGACCTACGATGCGTCGGACAGCTTCCGGCATGCGGACGCCGAGGGATTCGTGCGCTTGTGGGGCCTCGGGGTCGCCACGTGGTCGGCCCGCCAGGGGCCGGGTGCGCAGACGGGTGTCGAGACGCCACCGCCGGCGGAGGCAGGAGAGGTGAGGGGGGAGCATTGACGCTCTGGGAGGGACGCATCTCGACGGGCATGGCCGACGCCGTGGCCGACTTCACGGTCAGCCTGCCCTTTGACCGCGTGCTGGCGCACGACGACCTGGCCGGTTCCCGTGCGCACGTCAAGGGCCTCGGCAAGGCGGGCATCCTCAGCGACAGCGAGGTGACCACCCTGGTCGAGACGCTCGACATCGTGGAGGAGGAGCTCGCCTCGGGCGATTTCGTCTTCGCGCCCGGTGACGAGGACGTCCACACGGCCATCGAACGGCGCGTCACCGAGCTGGCGGGCGACGTCGGGGCCAAGCTGCACACCGGGCGGAGCCGCAACGACCAGGTGGCAACGGCCTTGCGCCTCTGGTGCCGACGCTCCCTCATCGGGGTGGCCGAGGAGATCATGGCCCTGCAGGACGCGCTGGCCGTGCGTGCCCGCGAAGCCGACGGCGTCTACCTTCCGGGCTACACCCACATGCAGCGGGCGCAGCCCGTCCTGCTGGCGCACCACCTGTTGGCGCACGGCTGGGCGCTGGCCCGCGACGTCGACCGGCTCGTGACGACGGTGGACCGCCTGAACACGTCGCCGCTCGGCGCCGGAGCGTTGGCCGGGGCGTCGTTGCCGCTCGACCCGGACTACGTGGCGGCCGAGCTCGGCTTCCACGGGCGCTTCGAGAATTCCCTCGATGCCGTGTCCGACCGCGACTTCGTGGCCGAGGCGCTCTTCGACCTCGCGCTGCTGGGCGTGCACCTGTCGCGCATGGGCGAGGAGATCGTGCTGTGGTCGACCGAGGAGTTCGGCTTCTGCACACTCGACGACGCGTACGCCACCGGCAGCTCGATGTTGCCGCAGAAGAAGAACCCCGACGTGGCCGAGCTGGCCCGGGCCAAGACGGGTCGCCTCATCGGGCACCTCACCGCAGTGCTGGTCACGCTCAAGGGCCTCCCGCTCGCCTACAACCGCGATCTGCAGGAGGACAAGGAGCCGATCTTTGACGCCGTGATGCAGGTCACACGCGCCCTCATTGCGTTGCGCGGCGTCTACGAGACCGCCTCGTGGAACGAGGACCGCATGCAGACGGCGGCGGACGGTCCGGCCGCGGCGGCCATCGACCTGGCCGAGCTCCTCGTCGAGCAGGGAATGCCCTTCCGTCAGGCCCACGGGTTGGTCGGCGGCCTAGTGCGCGAGTCACTCGAGCGTCATGTGCCCCTGGTCGAGTTGGTGGCGGCCCACCCTGATTTGGGGGAGACCGCCGTGGAACTGCTCGAACCGGGTGTGGCGGTGACACGCCGGCGCACCCCGGGAGGGGCCGGGCCGGGGCCAGTCCGCGAACAGGCCGAGCGCTTCGCCCGGCGGCGCGAGGTCGACCGGGCGCGCCTGGCCCAGTGGCGCCCACACGGGACGGCGTCCTAGCGAGCAGCGTCGGCAGCGGGGGTGGATGTGGCAATTGCGCGGCACAGCCCCCATGTCAGGTAACCCTCAGGTGAACGCAACATAAAGATGTCCCTCTTGGGTTGTATCGCGGGTGCCTAGGGTGGAGGCTGTGTTCTTAGCCACATCGACGAGGATCCCCGAATCGACGAAGTGCGCTGGCATCCGCCTCCGAGGGTCCGAGGGGGGAGGCGGGATCGGCGGCGAGTCGGGTCTTCGCGTCGAGCCCACCGGAAGCCCTCACCACGTGGAGATGCACTTATGCAACGGATGACCGGCATCGATCCGATGTTCATCTACTCGGACACCCCGGACACACCGATGGAGATCGCGTACGCCTGCGTCTTCGATCCTTCCCCGCTCCCCGGCGGCTACAGCTTCGAGCGCGTCACCGCGGTTTTGCAGACGCGGATCCCGACGCTCCCGCCGTTCCGCCGCCGCCTCATGGCCGTCCCACTCGGGCTGGACCACCCGCGCTGGGTCGACGACCCCGATTTCGACCTGGCCAACCATCTCCACCGCGTTGCCCTGCCGGCACCGGGCGGCGATGCCGAGTTCCGGGCCCAGGTGGCCCAGGTGATGGGTCGTCCGCTCACGCCGGAGCAGCCGCCCTGGGAGATGCATGTCGTGGAGGGCATGGCCGGCGGCAACATCGGGCTCATCGCGAAAATCCACCATTCGGTCATCGACGGCATCGCCGGCGCCGAAATGCTGGCCAAGCTGCTCGACCTGACCGCCGAGGGCAGCGCGGTGACGGAGCCCTGCCCACCCTGGATGCCACGCCGGCTGCCGTCACAGACCGAGCTCATGACCGACGCGCTGCCGAGCTTCATCCGCAGCCCGCTGCGGGGCCTGCGCGCCGCGCGCGAGGTGGGCCGCACGGCCGTGCGACTGGCCCGTTGCGCCATTGACGAGCGCCTCGGTCCGGTGTCGATCCCGCTGGGCGCGCCCGACACGTTCGAGTCACCCGTGGGCGCCGACCGCGCCGTGTCCTTCGCCGAAATGGACCTCGAGAAGGTGCGGGCACTCAAGACGCGCTTCGGGTCGACTATCAACGACGTCGTGCTCGCCGTCTGCTCGGGGGCGCTGCGCTCGCACCTGGTCGCGCACGGCCAGGACACCGAGAGCCCGCTGGTGGCGGTCGTACCGGTCTCGGTCCGGGGCGACTCGGGCGGGGCCTCGTTGGGCAACCACCTCTCGGCCATGTTCGTGCCGTTGTCGAACGACAAGAAGACGCCCTTGGAGCGGCTGCGGACGGTGACCGCCGCCAGCGCGGTCAGCAAGGGCCAGGAGCGTGCCGTGGGCTACGGGCCCATGGCGACCCGGTTGACCGAGGCGGTGCCACCGGCGGTCGTCAAGCCGATGGTCCAACTCGGTGTGCGTTCGGGCATGCTGCGCAAGCTCCGGCCGGGGAACCTCATGGTCTCCAACGTGCCCGGTCCCGACTTCTCCCTCTACTTCGCCGGCATGGAGCTCCGTGCCGTCTACCCGCTTGGTCCGGTCATCGACGGGGTGGCGCTGAACATCACCGTGCAGAGCTACTGCGAGTCGCTCTTCGTCGGGGTCAACGCGTGCGCCTCGGCGGTCCCCGACCTGCCGGGCCTGACGCAGGCGATGGTGGACGAGCTCTCGCTTCTCTGCCGGATGGCCGCCGGGGCGGGGGAGCCGCACCGGGTTGCCCGGGCCCGCCTGTCGGCCGCCGGCCACGGCCCGGCGCCCACGCCGGGGTCGATCCGCCGGGTTGGCGCGCCGACTCGCATCTGATCCAACTCGGTCTCGGTCTCGGAACTCAGCCCCTCCCTCCTGAGGGGGTGGCGCCGGGCCGCCGCGGTGGGCCAGGGTGGCGCCGTGGAGCGCTCGGATCTCGAAGGCAATCCGGTCACGCTCGCGCCGTGGCTCCTCAACAAGGTGCTCGCCCGAGGGGAGAGGGCCGGGCGCATCGTCGAGGTCGAGGCGTATCACGGGGCCAATGACGCGGCGTCGCACGCCTACCGGGGGCTGACCCCTCGCACCGCCATCATGTTCGGGCCCCCGGGATTCCTCTACGTGTATTTCACCTACGGCATGCACTGGTGCGCCAATGTGGTCACGGGGCCCGAGGGTCAGGCGTCCGCGTTGTTGATCCGTGCCCTGGCGCCTCTGCGTGGGGTGGACGAGATGCGCCTGGCCCGGCCGGCGGCCCGGCGAGACCGGGACCTGTGCAATGGGCCGGCCAAATTGTGCCAGGCCCTGGGCATCACCGGAGCCGAGAACGGCACCGACCTGCTGGCGCGGCGTGGGGGAGAGCCGACGGCCGCCCAGGCGGCAGTTCGGTTGGTCGATG
>DATCEZ010000167.1:0-6293 GCA_036509775.1 Acidimicrobiales bacterium | reverse complement strand
GTGTGGGTGGCACCGACCTCCTTGGCCTTCTCCTGCTTGAAGGGCACCGGGTCCACCGCGATGATGTGCCGAGCACCGGCGATGCGGGCTCCCTGAATGGCGCCGGAACCGACGCCACCGACGCCGATCACCACAACCGTCTCACCCGGCTTCACCTTGCCCCGGTCCACGGCCGAGCCGAAGCCGGTCGCGATGCCGCAGCTGATCAGCGCGGCCGCCTTCATGTTGTCCCACGGGTTGATCTTCACGAGCGAGTTCTCGTGCACAACCATTTCGTCGGCGAACGTGCCGAGCTGGGCCATGCGGTTCAGGTCCTCGCCGGCCAGGTGGTAGCGGTAGGTGCCGTCACTGATCATGCCGCCCGCCAGCGTCATCATCCCGAGATCGCAGAGATTCTGTCGTCCGGAGGCACACCAGTGACACGTCCCACAGGAGGGGATGAACGAAACAGCGACGTGGTCACCCTCAGCGACTTGCGTCACATTGGTCCCGACCTCGGTGACGATGCCGGAGCCCTCGTGGCCCCCGACCACGGGGAACATGGACTTCACGCCCATCATCTCGAGCACCTCGGGCGTCTGGCTGATGTCGCCGTTGCGCAGGTGCTCGTCAGAGTGGCACATACCCGACCAGACCATCTTCACCCGGACCTCGCGGTTGCCCGGAGGGTCGATCTCGATCTCTTCGGTCTTCCAGGGCTCGTTGAGCCCCGTGCACACGGCCGCACGCACCGTCGTCATGGCAATCCCTCCCTGAGGTTGCTGCAATTTTACTGGCGCCATCAGTATCGTCCGGCTCTCGGTTGGGGACAACCGGGGCCGATGATGGCGGTGGCCGATGGCGGTGGCCGGCGATAACGTGCCCCTCGTGGCCGCTCCCCCCGTGTTCACCGACATGGCGGCCCGGGTGCGCAACTGGGGGCGATGGGGCCCCGAGGACGAGGTCGGCACCCTCAACCTCATAGATGACGCGGCCCGGCGGCGGGGTGCCGGTGCGGTGGTCTCGGGGAAGGCGTTCGGGCTGGGGCTGCCGTTGTCGGAGGCGGAGGGGATCCAGCTCGGGTTTGTCGAGGGGCGGGTCAACCCGACCCGCACGATGGTCCAGGTCAACCAGCCGGTCAACGAGGACCAGCCTGAATGGGTCTGCTTCAGCGAGGACGTCCTGACCCTGGCCACCCAGTGCGCCACCCACTGGGACGCACTGGCCCATGCCAGCTATGGCGGCATCATCTATAACGGCTACCCGGCGTCGACGGTCTCGGTGGATGGGGCCGCCCGCTGCGGTATCCACCGTCTGGGGGCGGTGGTCAGCCGGGGTGTGCTCCTCGACGTCGCCCGTGCATTGGGGCGCGACGTCCTCGAGCCCGGCTACCCGATCATGCCGGGCGATCTCGATGCCGCCGTGGAGCTGGCCGGCGTCTCGCTGGAGGCGGGCGACATCGTGCTGGTGCGGACGGGCCAGATGGTGCACCTGCGCCCCGACACCCGGGATCTCGTCGCCTACACCTGGCCCTCGCCCGGCCTGACCATCGAGACAGCCGGTTGGTTCCACGACCACGACGTCGCCGCCGTGGCCACCGACACCCTGGTCTTCGAGGTCTACCCGAGCCAGCACGACGACGCCTACCTGCCGGTGCACCTCCTGCACCTGGTCGAGATGGGCCTGACACAGGGCCAGAACTGGGTGCTCGACCCGCTCGCCGAGGAGTGTGCCGCCGACGGTCGCTACACCTTCCTGCTCGATGCCACCCCCCTGCCCCTGACCCAGGGACTGGGCACGCCGCTCAATCCGATGGCGCTCAAATAGCTCGCCCTCGCCCTCGCCCTCGCCCTCGCCCTCGCCCTCAGGACGTGGTCGTCCCCCGGCGGCGCGCCGTGGCGCCACCCAGCATCGGCCCGGTGCGCGGTCGGGTGCTCTCACGGGACGGCAGGTCGGCCGGCGTCGGTGCCGGAGCCAGCCGCCCGGTGACGGCCCAGTGCAGCGTGCGGGCCTGGGTGTCGATGAGGTTCCGGGTCCGGATCCCCCAGAACTCGAACCCGTAGCGGTGCGCCGACACGCTGGCGAACATGGCCACGAGGGTGCCGGCCACGGCCATGGGGTCGCTGCCGGCCGGTGAGCACGTGGCACCGGCGGTCGCCCCACCGACGCCGCCAACCCCGCCATCGAGCGAGGGCGAGGCCGTGGCGATCACCTGGGCCAGCGCCACCGTCACCGCATTGAGCGCCCGCACCCGGATGCCCCGCAGCTGCCCCTCGCCCTCCTCCGTGGCCAGGTCGACCACCCTGAAGACGGCGCGGTTGTCCTCCCAGTAGCCCAGGAAGCCCTCCGTGACCGTCAGCGCCGTCTGCCAGCTCGCCCCTTCCGACCAGTCACCGCCGACCAGGTCGGCCAGCTGCCCGGCCTGGTCCACCATCCCCTCGGCCAGCACCTGAATGGCCTGCTCCACGTTGGCGAAGTACTGGTAGAAGGTCGCCGGCGAGGTCTGGGCCTGCCGGGCGATGTCGGTCACCTTGACCGAGCGCCAGGACGTCGTGGCCAGGAGCTCGACCGTGGCGTCGAGCAGCCGCTGGCGGGTCTGGCGGCCCCGCTCGCCGGGGACCCGGCCGTCCGTGGTGGCCACCTGCTCGGCGTAGGCATCGAGGTCGACGACGATCGCTTCACGCCCGCTGCTTCGTCCTGACATGGCGGCCCAGCGTATCGGCCCCGCACCCGAAGACGCAGGTGGCGGTGCGGATACGCTGTCAGACATGGAGCAGACGCTGGCCCGCCCGCTCACCCGTGCCCAACAGGCCCGGCGTCAGCGCGTGATCGACGCCGCCATGGCGTTGGGCCTCGAGGGTGGCTATGAGGCTGTCCAGATGCGTGACGTGGCCGCCAAGGCCGACGTCGCCATGGGCACGGTCTACCGCTACTTCACGAGCAAGGATCACCTGCTCGCCGCCACGCTGGTGCACTGGGTCGAGTTGCTCGATACGCGTATCGGCCAGCATCCGCCCCGGGGCGACCACCCGGCCGACCGCGTCCTCGACGTCTTGGACCGGGCGCTGCGGGCCATGGGCCGTCAACCCAAGTTGGTGACGGCAGTGTTCACCTCGCTTTCGTCGCCGGACCCGGCGGCGGTGGGCTGCCAACAGCAGATCACCCTGTTGATGGAAGGCATCATTTCGCGAGCCATCGGCGAGAGTGACGTCCCCGACTTCGCCGATCGGGCCCGCATGATCGGTCACGTCTGGTACTCCGCCCTCGTCGGTTGGGTCAACGGGTGGTCCACCATGGCGCGCGTCTATGACGAGCTGTCCGTGTCGGTGCGCCTGCTGTTGCCCGATCAGCTGGTCGAGCGACGGTCACCAGCCACATCCGTCTGACCTGCACATTCCCCCAGCCTGCTGCGGGCCACGGTTGACCGAACCGGCGAGCGTGCCCGCGCTATCGTCGCCTCGATGACGCCCGGCACCACCACCCGCGGGCTGCCCATCGAGATCAACGGGCTCTCGAAGCACTTCGGGCCGGTGCTGGCCGTCGACAACCTGTCGTTCACCGTCGAGCCCGGCCGCGTCACCGGCTTCCTCGGGCCCAACGGGTCGGGCAAGACCACGACCCTGCGCATGCTGCTCGGTCTGGTGCATCCCTCCTCCGGGACGGCCACCATCGCCGGCCAGAGCTACCAGAACCTGCCCAATCCGACGTCCAGCGTCGGCGCTGTGCTGGAGGCGACCAGCTTCCATCCGGCCCGCCGCGCCCGCACCCATCTGCGCATGGCCGCCCGCGCCGGCGGCCACGACGAGAAGCGCGCCGACGAGGTGCTCGGGCTGGTCGGGCTCAGCGGCGACGCCAAGCGCAAGATCGGCGGCTTCTCCATGGGCATGCGCCAGCGCCTGGAGTTGGCCACCGCCCTCATCGGCGATCCCGACGTCCTCATTCTCGACGAGCCGTCCAACGGTCTCGACCCCCAGGGGATCGCCTGGCTGCGCGACTTCATGCGCTACTTCGCGAGCGAGGGCCGCACCGTGCTGGTCTCCTCCCACCTCCTGTCCGAAATGGCCCAGACCATCGACGACGCTGTCATCGTCTCCTTCGGGCAACTGAAGGCGCAGGGAACGCTCGAGGAGATCACGAAGGGCATCACGGGCATTGTGATGCGGGCCCGCAGCCCCGAGGCCGATCGGCTCGCCGGCGTGCTCGCCCAGGCCGGCATCGCCTTCCGCCGCATCACCCACGACGAAATAGCCATGGACGGCGTGACCCCCGAGCAGGTCGGTCCCCTGCTGGCCTCCAACCAGATCGTCCTGTACGAGCTGGCCCAGGAGGGCGGCGATCTCGAGTCGGTCTTCCTCTCCCTCACCGCCGGGCTCGGCTTCGGCGACCTGGCGGATGCGGCGCCGACACCGCCGACACCGCCGACACCGCCGGACCAGACACCATGATCAACGCCCTGCGGGCCGAGCTCCTCAAAATGCGCACCATGCCCGGCGTGTGGGTGACCTTCGGCCTCGCGTTGCCGTTGACGGTCCTCGGCATCCTGATCGTGTTCGCGTCCGCCGGGGGCTTCTCGGGGCACACCTTCTATTTCGTGACGTCGCTGAGCCAGCGCCGCAGACTCTTGGGCGCGGGCTACTTCGGGATCGAGATCCTGGCCCCGATCATCGGCGTGCTGTGCATCACCAGCGAGTACCGCCAGAAGACCATCACGGGCTCGCTCGTCCTCGTCCCGATACGCAGCCGGCTCCTTCTGGCCAAGGTCATCACCACCGCAGTGTGGTCCATCTTCATTGCGCTATTGGGCCTCGTGGCCATCGCCGCCGTGGCACTGCCCTGGAACGCCGCGCTCGGTGGAGTCACCTCGCAGGTGACCGATCAGATCGGCGCGGTGATCCCGGGCCTGCTGTTGTCGGC
The DNA here is from genome assembly GCA_036509775.1 of Acidimicrobiales bacterium. GTDB lineage: Bacteria > Actinomycetota > Acidimicrobiia > Acidimicrobiales > RAAP-2 > Bog-473. The sequence continues at coordinate 1,400 of DATCEZ010000167.1, read as the reverse complement.
CGTCCTGCTCGGACTCTTCGGCCTCGGCTTCGGGACCCTGGTCAAGAACCAGGTGGCCGCCATCTTGCTGACCATCGGCGGGACGCTGATCCTCGAGGGCATCCTCATCGCGCTGGCCAAGGCCATCTTCCACTACGACCTCAACTGGCTCCCCAACGGTGCCGGCGCCGCGCTGGCCGGCGACATCGCCCGGGGCTTCGGCGGTGGTGGCAGCGGCGATGGAGGCGGGGCGAACGCGTTCCGACTGCTGACCTGGTGGCAAGGCGGCCTGGTGCTGCTGGCCTGGGGGCTCGGGCCGCTGACCCTCGGCTACTTCACGACGTTCCGCCGCGACGTCACCTGACGGCTCGGCTCGCCGCCACCGATCCGCCGGGATCTAGTCGGCGGTCCTCATCCGTGCGACGGGCAGAAGTCTTTGTCGTCGATCCGCGTCCAGCCGATCGCCACGACGTGCTCGACCAACTCGACATCGACATTCACGGGCACCTCGCGCACGAGCTCGTCCAAGTAGATCACGCACTCGGGGTTGTCGCACAGAATCCGTTCGACGCGGACTCTCGTCACTGTGTGGGTCCTTTGCAGAGTTGGGACTGTGTCGAAAGTGGTCGGTTGGAAGCGGCTCGGACAGATGTCCGCGGCGCCATCATCAACTGCGCAAGACGACACCGGGACGGGCCGCCAGGCCATCCTCGGCCGGCGCGCCATCGACCCGGATGGGCACACCGTTGACCAGCGTGTGGGTCATGCCCACCGGTGCGTCCGCCGTGAGCCGCTCACCGTTGGCGGGAAAATCACGGACCCGCCGCAACGGGCCGGGGGCCACCGTCTCGGCGTCGAAGACACACAGGTCGGCCGCCTTGCCCACCTCGACCGTGCCGCGGTCGGTCATGCCATAGACGGCGGCCGGCTCGCCGGTCAGCTTGTGGATGGCCCGCTCCAGCGGCATGACGCCACGTTCGCGGACCCAGTTCCCGAGGAGGTCGGTCGAGAAGCAGGCATCGCAGAGCTGCGAGACATGGGCCCCCGAGTCGGCCAGGCCCAGCAGCACGTTGTCGCGCGGCAGCAGCCAGGCGATGGCATCGGGGTCGTCGTTGGCGAGCACCGACCAGAAGCGCGCCTCGAGGTCGTCGTCCAACGAGACGTCGAGCATCACGTCGAGCGGTGTGCAGCCACGCTCCTCCGCCAGCACCGCCACCGGGTGGTCGGCCAGCTCGGGGTGACTGCGCGACTCCGCCACCGAAATGGAGGCCCAATTCAGCGGGAAGCCGCCCGCCTTGCCGCTCACGTCGTCCCAGGCCGTGGCGCGCCAGGCCGGGTCGCGGTAGGCGGCCAGACGCTCGGTCTTCGACTTGCCCATGAGGGCGGCGAAGGTCGGACGCATGTTGAGGGTGAAGGGTTCC
>DATCEZ010000166.1:0-6538 GCA_036509775.1 Acidimicrobiales bacterium | reverse complement strand
GGTCCCTGGTGACCCGCCGGTGCCCGTTCGGGTGCACCGTGCCAAGCATGCCGAAGGGCTCCTTCCTGCGATCCTGACCATCCACGGAGGCGGTTACGTCATCGGCTCCTACGACATGGACAGCCCGTTGCTCGACCGTTGGTGCCCTGACCTCGGGGTGGTCGGCGTGTCCGTCGAATACCGGCTCGCACCAGAGACCAGCTACCCCGGACCACTCGAGGACTGCTACGCCGCGCTGCGCTGGACGTACGACCACGCGCACAAACTCGGGATCGACAAGCAGCGGATCGGTCTGTACGGGCTGAGTGCCGGCGGCGGCCTGGCTGCCGCGCTGGCGTTGCTGGCCCGTGACCGCGGTGAGGTTCCGTTGGCCTTCGTGTTACTCGACTGCCCCATGCTCGACGACCGCCAGCAGACACCCTCCATCGGAGTCGACGGCCTCTACGTGTGGGGCTCAGGGTCGAACGAGTTCGGCTGGCGCTCCTACCTCGGTGAGCTCTACGGCTCCGACGAGGTCCCGTCCTACGCCGCCGCGGCCCGGGAGGCCGACCTGATCGGGCTCCCTCCCACCTGCGTCGTCGTCGGGGCCATCGACGGCTTCCGTGACGAGGACATCGCCTACTCCCAACGCCTGAACCAGGCCGGTGTGCCCTGCGAGCTGCACGTCATCGCCGGGCTCCCGCACGCGTACCTCCTGGTACCCGGAGCTGCCGCGGTCCGGCTCGCCATGCACTGCATGGGCGACTGGTTGACGCGTCAGCTGGCCGGGCAGCCCTCCGTCTGAAGTCCCGCGGGGATCAGAGCGCGCCGGCCTTCCCTGAGCGGGCGCGGATCATGGCGTCCTGGACGAAGGAGGCGGCCAGCTGCCCGTCGAGGCGGAAGATGTCGCCTTGCCCGTAGCTGCGGCCGTTCCCGGCGAACGAGCTCCGTTGCTGCAGCAGGTGCCACTCGGCGGCGGGGCAGCGCTCGTGGTACGTGAGCGTGTGGCTGAGGACTCCGGTGGAGAGGGTCACGTGCGCCTGGGCCTGGCCGACGCCGGCATGGGGTCGCATGGCCGTCCCGATCAGAAAGCCGTCGGTGGAGTAGGCGACGAGAGCCTGGTCGGTGGCGGGGTCGTCGGGCGCGTCGAGGAAGCGGACCCAGGCATCGAGTTCGGGCGGGCCGACCAGCTCGGGATCGCTGATGTCGACGTCGTCGACGATGAGGATCTCCCAGACACCCTCGCCGCGTACCGTGCCTGCGGCCTCCTCGGGAGAAGTCATTGCGCGCGGCGTGTCGGCATGGCGGATCACGTCGGGCTCATCGGCGCTGAGGAGCACGAGCGAACGGGTAACCAGGGTGTCGCCCTGGCTGATGGTGACCGTGCTGCTGGCCACGGAGCGCCCGCTGTGCATGCGCTCGACCGCAATCTCGAGGGGCGCTTCAGGGTTGGCACCCCGTGCGAAGACGGTGTGGATCGTCTTCACCGATTTGCCCTCCTGGCCGGCGAGCCCAGCCATCACGGATTGCGCCAGCAGCTGCCCGCCGAAGACGACGCCGTGCGTGGAGCTGAGGCTGTTCGCCCGGTAGCGGTCGGTGCCGACCTCTTCGAGGGTCAGGGCGTCGACGAAGGCGGCAATGGTGAACATCGGGTCTCGGTTCTCCTCTGTGGTCGACGGGCCCACCACTCTGGCATCACCGGCCCGGCGGGCGGCCGAAGGTCGGCATCCTACAGCCGTTTTTGACGGCGACGTCAAAGTCAGATACCCTCCCGAAGAGAGGCTTCCCAGGCACGCTTCGGCGACATTCCGTGTCGTTGCCGGCTAGCCCAACCTCGTGACCTGGGTGATCCGGACGACGAGAGGATGACGACCGTGAGTGACACAGCAAAGGTCAACCCGGAGCAGCGGATGTTGATCGACGGCAAGCTCGTCGATGCCGATTCGGGCAAGACATTCGACAATGTGAATCCGGCGACGGAGGAGGTCATCGGCCAGGTCGCTGACGCCTCGAACGCCGAAATGCAGCGAGCCATCGACGGCTCCCGCCGGGCCTTCGACGAGACCGACTGGTCGACCAACCACGCCTTCCGCAAGCGCTGCCTCGAGCAGCTGCACGAGGCGCTGCAGGCCGAGCAGGAGGAGCTGCGCGAGCAACTCATCCTCGAGGTCGGCTGCCCCCGCATGACGACGAACGGGCCGCAGCTCGACGCCCCACTGGCCGACGCGCTGTCCTGGCCCGCCAAGGAGATCGACAACTTCGAGTGGGAGACGGTGCTGCCCGACGCCATAAACCTGCAGGGCTCGCTGGACTCGCGGCGCATCTGGCGGGAGCCCGTCGGCGTCGTCGGCGCCATCGTGCCGTGGAACTTCCCCTTCGAGGTCACCTCGAACAAGCTGGGTCAGGCGTTGGCCACCGGCAACACGGTGGTGCTGAAGCCGGCCCCGGACACGCCGTGGAACGCCACGTTGCTGGGGCGTCTCATCGCCGAGCAGACCGACATCCCGCCCGGCGTCGTCAACATCGTGACGTCGTCCGACCACCTCATCGGCGAGGAGCTCACGCTGTCGCCCAAGGTCGACATGATTTCGTTCACCGGCTCGACCGCCGTGGGCCAGCGCATCATGGAGAAGGGTGCCGCCACCATGAAGCGCACCTTCTTGGAGCTGGGCGGGAAGTCGGCCACCATCGTCCTCGAGGATGCCGACCTCGGCTTCGCCACCCTCATGGGTATGGGCGCCTGCTTCCACGCCGGCCAGGGCTGCGCCATTCAGACCCGCATGCTGCTCCCGCGTTCCCGCTACGAAGAGGGCGTCGAAATGCTCAAGGGCCTCTTCGCCGCGGTGCCCTACGGCGACCCGCAGCGGCCCGACGTCATCATGGGCCCGGTCATCTCGTCCAAGCAGCGCGAGCGCGTCCTCGGCCTGATTGAGAAGGGGAAGGCCGAGGGCGCCACCCTCGCCGTCGGGGGAGGACGTCCCACCGGCGACGAGTTCGCCAAGGGCTGGTGGGTCGAGCCGACACTGTTCACCGACGTCGACAACTCCATGACGATCGCCCAGCAGGAGATCTTCGGGCCCGTCCTCGTCGTCATCCCGTTCGAGGATGAGGACGACGCGGTCCGCATCGCCAACGACTCCAAATACGGGCTGTCCGGCGGGGTCTTCTCAGGGTCGGTCGAGCGCTCGCTGGCCGTGGCCAAGCGCGTCCGCACTGGCGGCCTCAGCATCAACGGTGGCGCTCCCTACGGCCCCGACCTGCCCTTCGGTGGGTTCAAGCACAGCGGCATCGGACGCCAGAACGGTGTGGCCGGGTTCGAGCAGTACCTCGAGGTCAAGTCGCTGGCGTGGCCGGCGGCCTGACGGAAGGATGAGGGGAGACAAGGGAGGTCCCGACGTGACCGTCACCAGCAAGTCAGGGGTCTACTACGACCCCTATGACTTCGACATCGACGCCGACCCGTACCCGGTGTGGAAGCGCCTGCGCGACGAGACGCCGCTGTACTGGAACGAGAAGTACGAGTTCTTCGCGCTGAGCCGCTGGGAGGATGTCGACGCGGCCATGCTCGACTGGAAGACATACATCTCTGGGCGCGGCTCGGTGCTCGAACTCATTAAGGCCAACATCGAGATTCCGCCCGGATCGATCCTCTTCGAGGACCCGCCCAACCATGACCTCCATCGCGGACTGCTCTCCCGTGTCTTCACGCCCAAGAAGATGCAGGCGCTCGAGCCCCAGGTACGCGCCTTCTGCGCCCAGGTGCTCGACCCGCTCGTCGACTCGGGTGGGTTCGACTTCATCGCGGATCTGGGCAAGTTCATGCCGATGCGGGTTATCGGCATGCTCTTGGGCATTCCCGAGACCGACCAGGAGGCGATCCGGGACCGTTTGGACGACAGCCTGCGTCTCGAAGAGGGCGAGGCCCCCAAGACCGACTACGACCCCAATGCCCAGTCCGACGTCTTCTCCGACTACATCACCTGGCGCGCCGAGCACCCTTCGGACGATCTCATGACCGAGCTCCTCAATGCGGAGTACGAGGACGTCACGGGGACGAGGCGAACGCTGACCCACCAGGAGATCCTCGGATACGTCGGCTTGCTGGCCGGCGCCGGGAACGAGACGACGACGCGCCTGATCGGCTTCACCGGCGAGGTCCTGGGCCGCCATCCGGACCAGCGCGCCGAGCTGGTGGCGGACCGGTCCCTCGTCAACAACGCCATCGAGGAGCTGCTGCGCTACGAGGCGCCGTCGCCCGTGCAATCGCGCTACGTGACCAGGGACGTCGAGGTCCACGGCCAGACGGTGCCCGAGGGCAGCGTCATGGTCCTGCTGAACGGTTCGGCCAACCGGGACGAGCGGCACTTCCCCGACGGCGACAGTTTCGACATCCACCGCGACATCGGCCGCCACCAATCGTTCGGCTACGGCATCCACCTCTGCCTCGGGGCGGCACTGGCGAGGCTCGAAGGCCGCGTCGCGCTCGACGAGGTGCTCACACGCTTTCCCGAGTGGGAGGTCGACTACGACAAGGCCGAGCGGGCCCATGCCTCGACCGTGCGGGGCTGGGAGACGCTGCCGGTGCGCACGGCGTGATGCGGTCCCCACACTTCTCGCAGGAGAGGAGCACACCATGAACCTCGACGACATGATCCTGGTCAGCATCGACGACCACATGATCGAGCCGCCCAACATGTACGAGAACCACGTGCCGAAGAAGTGGTTGAACGATGCGCCAAAGGTGGTGCACGAGGACGGCATCGACCGTTGGGTCTTCCAGGGTGAGAAGACGAGCACGTCTTTCGGCATGTCCGCCACGGTGGGCTGGCCCTCGGAGGAGTGGGGCTTCAACCCCGGCACCTACACCGAGCTGCGGCCCGGCTGTTTCGACGTGCACGAGCGGGTGCGGGACATGAATGCCAACGGCGTGCTCGGCTCCATGTGCTTCCCGACCATGGCCGGCTGGAACGCCCGCACCTTCTCCGAGGCGAGTGACAAGGAGATCGCCCTCGTCATGCTGCAGGCCTACAACGACTGGGCCATTGACGAATGGTGCGGGGAGTACCCGGGCCGATTCATCCCACTGGGCATCGTCCCGATGTGGGACGTCAACGCGGCGGTCGCCGAGGTCCGGCGCATCGCCAAGAAGGGCTGCCGGTCCATCAGCTTCCTCGAGACGCCGCATGTGCAGGGGTTCCCCAGCTTCCTCTCCGGGTACTGGGACCCGATGCTCGCCGCGCTGAGCGAGGAGAACATGGTGCTCTCGCTGCACATCGGCGCCGGCTTCGCCGTCATCCAGAGGCCCGAGGAGGCACCGGTCGACCACCTCATGGTGCTGGCCTGCCAGATCAGCGCCATCACCGCTCAGGACCTCTTGTTCGGGCCCACCCTGCGGCGCTTCCCCGACCTGAAGGTCGCCCTCTCCGAGGGCGGGATCGGCTGGATCCCCTTCTACTTCGACCGCATCGACCGCCACTTCACGAACCAGGAGTGGATGCACGGCGACTTCGGCGGCAAGCTCCCGTCCGAGGTCTTCCGCGACCACATCCTGGCCTGCTACATCACCGACCCGTCCGGCCTGTTGCTGCGGGACCGGATCGGCATCGAGGGCATCGCCTGGGAGTGCGACTACCCGCACACCGATACGACATGGCCCAACTCGCCCGAGTTCGCCTGGAAGGAATTTCAGGACGCGGGCTGCCGGGACGACGAAATCCACAAGATCACGTGGGAGAACGCTTGTCGCTTCTACGGCTGGGATCCCTTCGCCCACACCGCCAAAGAGGAGGCGACGGTGCGCGCCCTGCGGGCGGCGACGCCGGACGTCGACGTCACCCGCATGTCCAAGGATGCGTGGCGCGTCCGCAACGAGGCCGCCGGCATCGGCGTCGTGAGCGCCGTCTAGCCTCGCCGGACGTCGTCACCCGAATGCACACCACCCCCCGAGAAGTCGCGCCCGAAAGGATTGAAGAGACCCACGTGAGTGAGCGCCAGGGAGCACCATGCTCCTGAACCTGAGCGAAGACCAGCAGTTCTTCCGCGAGACCACCGACCGCTTCCTGAGCGAGCAGGTGCCGCCCGACGCCGTGCGCGCGCTGCGCGACGACCCCACCGGATTCGACCTGACGTACTGGCGCCGCGGCACCGAACTGGGGTGGACCTCCTTGCTGGTCGACGAGGAGCATGGGGGCGGGACGATCAGCGGTGCCGGGCTCGTGGATCTGAGCCTCGTCGCCTACGCCTTCGGTCGTCACGCCGCGCCGGGCCCGCTTGCCATGACGAATGTGGTGGCCGCCACGCTCAGCCGGCGGGATGCGGCACCCGATGTGCTCGCAGCCCTCCTCTCGGGTGAGGGAATCGCCACGTGGTGTGCGCCCCTGTCAGGGCCGCAAGGTTGGCGGTCGACGGTCGAGGTGAGCACCGACGGCAGCGACCTCGTGCTGCGGGGAGAGGCCCGCCCCGTTGAGGCGGCCGGTGCGGCGGGCCACCTGCTCGTCACGTGCCGCGACGCAGACGGTGTCGGGACCACCCAGGTGCTCGTGCCGGCTTCCACTGCCGG
>DATCEZ010000165.1:0-14544 GCA_036509775.1 Acidimicrobiales bacterium | reverse complement strand
TGTCCCTTGGCTTCGAAGGTGGAGCCCTCATAGACGAAGTCCTCCTCGCTCCAGATGCCGCGGATCACTTCGATCGCCTCGTCGAAGCGGGCATTGCGCTCTTCGAAGTCGACGCCGAGTGCCTTGTACTCGCCCCGCATGTAGCCGGTGGCGACGGCGAGGGTGAAGCGGCCACCCGACAGCGCGTCGATGGTCGCGACCGACTTCGCCACCACGAACGGGTTGCGGTAGGGCAGGACGAGGATGTTGGGAATCAGGCGCATCCGGTCGGTCACGGCAGCACAGAAGGAAAGGGCGGCGAAGGGGTCGAGGGCATCGTGGCCGCCGGCCTTCAACCAGCGCTCGGTGGGGGCGGGGTGGTCGGTGAAGCCGATGCCTGCGAATCCAGCTGCTTCGGCGACCTGGCAGAAGCGGGTCAGCCCCTCCTTGGTCGTGAATTCAGGGTTGTAGGGATGCGTCGTGAGCGGATACGTCACCCAGTAGTTCATGGCGCTGAACCCTAGTGTTCCGACGTCGAGGCCCTCCGTACCGCCATGTCCCAGGTGGTGTTCAGGGGCGTCGCTCTAGGCTGCGCAACGTCGCGGCGTCACCACGCTCGGGACTCCCGGCACCGACCCTGGAGGAGAACCCATGCAGCTCGAACTCGAGTGCAAGGTAGCGGTGGTGACGGGCGCCAGTCGTGGCATCGGGCTGGCGGCGGAAGGGGCGCGCGTCGTGGCCGGGGCGCGTTCGAGCTCAGCCGAACTCGACGCCCTCGTCGAGACGGCGCACGCGGCCATCACGTCGCCGTGGCGACCGCCACCCAGGCTCTGCTTCTGATCGTCGCCATGGTCCTGGCGTTCGTCGGCGCGCAGCCGTTCGGTTCGGGGGTGCGCTACGCCCTGATCATCTTTCTCGCCGTCGCGATGGGTGTGCAGAACTCGAGCGTCCGTCGCTTGGCCGTGCCGGACCTGACCACGACGGTGCTCACATTGACGGTGACCGGGATCGGCGCGGACAGCGCACTCGGTGGCGGGAAGGGCTCCAAGTCGGGCCGGCGCCTCATTTCCGTCGTCGCCATGTTCCTCGGGGCACTGGCCGGCGCCGCGCTCATTCTCCATGTGCACGTCGCGCTGCCGCTCGTCATTGCCGCGGCGACGACGGTCGCCATTGCAGTCGTGAGCCATGTGTCGGGTCGATCGGATCCGGCGTGGACGCACGTCGACGACTGAGTTCGAGCGCCGCAGCGCTGAGCGATTCGGTGGAGCGGTCACGCGTTCCGTCTCCAGAGCAGCCGGGCAGCCGCAGGCCGAAGACGTAGGCCAGGCCGACCCCGAGGACGGCCGCCAGCGTGCACAATCCGCAGCGGGGCAGACATCCGCTTGCGGGGAACGATGGTTGGCCATGATGGACGGCGTGGCAAGCCCGGATACTCCTCAGACTCCGCAGCAACGGGCTCCGGGCGGCCGACTGGCGGCCCTGTGGGCCATTGCGGTGGGACCGGATTCCTACGGGATCGTGTTCGTGTTCCTGGTGGGCGACTACGTGTTCCTCACGGTCGGATGGACCGGGCGCCTTTCCATCATCGTCACTGCCATCTGGCTCGGACTCACCGTGCTGCTGGCGTTCCGTACGTCGGAGGTCCCGCACCGGCTCATGCTCGTGGTTCGAGTCGCCGTCGCCGCGATCGTGGTGGCAGCGGTGGCGGTTGCGTTCGGGGGCGGAAACCGGGCCTACGGCACGATCGTGATCCTGTGGTCGTTGCTGGTGCTGGCGAGCCCGATCGCCATCGGTTGGCGGGTCCTGCACCACAGGCGCGTCACGACGCAGACCGTTCTCGGAGCGTTGTGCATCTACGTCCTGATCGGGTTGGTCTTCGCCAACTTCGACTATGGAGTGCAACTGGTCTCGGGGAACTCATTCTTCGCGCAACCGGGACAACATGGTCCGGCCGACTTCGCCTACTTCAGCTACATCACCATGGCCACCGTCGGCTACGGCGACCTGTCGCCGGCGACGGGGCTGCCTCGCACCAATGCGGTACTCGAGGCGCTGATGGGACAAATCTTCCTGGTCGTGCTGGTCGCCCGGCTCGTCGGGATGTACACCCCGACTTTCCGCTGGGCCCACGAGCTGGGGCGTGAGCCCGATGGCCGCCCGGGCGGGGCCGAATCCGGCGAGGCCGGCGAGGCCGGCGCGCCAGGAGAGTGAAGGTCGTCGGGCTCAGACCATGAGGACGACGGGCACGATCATCGGGCGCCGCTTGGTGCGCTCGCTGACGAACTTGCCCAGGGCCTTGCGAGTGTGGCGGCTCAGCACCTCAATGTCGTGGGCGCCGTCACGCAACGCCTGCGTCACTGCCGCAGAAACCACCTGGCTGGCTTCTTCGAGGAGCTCTTCCGCCTCGGGGGCGTAGACCCACCCCCGCGTCTCGATCACCGGCGGACAGCTGAGCGTGTTCTGCTGGCGGTCGACCGTGACCACGGCCATGACGACGCCCTCTTCCGAGAGCTTCTTACGGTCGCGCAGGACGCCGTGCTCGAGATCGCCCACGGTGCCGTCCACGTAGACGTAACCGCCGGGGACCTTGCCGTCGCGGGAGATGCCCTTCGCATCGAGCTGAATGACGTCACCGTCCTCACAGAGCAGCACCTTGGCCGGGTCGAGACCCATGGAGAGCGCCAGGCGGGCGTGGTGCACCATGTGGCGGAACTCACCGTGCACCGGCACGAAGCATTCCGGCTCGGTCACCGAAATCAGCGTGCGCAGCTCCCCCTGACGGGCGTGCCCGCTGACGTGCACGGCCTCGGCCCCGGAGTGGATCACCTCGGCGCCGCGGCGGTGCAAGTCGTCGATGACCTGACCCACGGACCACTCGTTGCCGGGGATGGGGTGGGCGCTGATGACCACCACGTCCTCCTCGGTGATCTTGAGCCACTTGTTCTGCCCGGTCGCCATGAGGGAAAGGGCCGACATCGGCTCGCCCTGCGATCCGGTCGAGATCACGCACATTTCGCCGGGCGGCACGCTGTCCACGTTCTCGATGTCGATCTGCGCCCCGTCGGGGATGCTGATGATGCCCAGCCGCGATCCAAGCTCGACGTTCTTGCCCATGGAGCGACCGAGGGTGACCACCTTGCGACCGTTCGCCACCGCGGCGTCGATGATCTGCTGCACGCGATGCATGTGGCTGGCGAAGCAGGCCACGACGATGCGCTTGCCCGGGTGGGCGGCGAAGACCCGGCGCAACACCACACCCACCGAGGATTCCGATTCGGTAAAGCCGGGCTCCTCCGCGTTGGTGGAGTCCGACAGGAGGAGGCGGATGCCCTCAGTGCGGGCAAGCTCCCCCATGCGTGACATGTCGGTACGCCGGCCGTCGACGGGTTGGAGGTCGATCTTGAAGTCCCCCGAATGGAGGATCACGCCCTGTGGCGTGTGGAACGCAATGGCCATGGCCTCGGGGACCGAGTGGGTCACCGGAATGAACTCGACGTCGACGCCGCCGATCTTCACCGTCTCGCCATCCGCCACCGAAATGAACTTGGTGTGCCCGGACAGGCCGGCCTCGTCGATGCGGTGGCGGGCCAGACCGACGGTCAGCTCGGAGCCGTAAATAGGCGCGTGGACCTCGCGGAGCAGGAAGGCCAGCCCGCCGGTGTGGTCCTCGTGGCCGTGGGTCAGGACGATGCCGTCCACCCGGTCCTTGCGGTCGTAGAGATAGGTGAACTCGGGCAGGACCAGGTCGATGCCCGGCATGTCGGGGTCGGGGAACATGATCCCGCAGTCGAGGACCAGAATGCGCCCGTCGACCTCAATACAAGCGCAGTTCCGCCCGATTTCGCCGAGGCCACCCAAAAAGACGACACGGACCGGCTTCGGCTGGTTGCCGGACCCACCAGCTCCTCGACCGGATCCGCCCCCTCGGCCGCGCTCAGCCAAGCGGGGCGACCGTGACCGCAGGTGGCCCGACAGCGGCCAGGATCTTCTGCGCCTGGTGGTCCAGGTCGGGGGTGGACGCCCCCATGGGCAGGCGGCATTGGCCCACCCGCAGTCCGAGGGCACGCAGCATCGCCTTGGCGGGCAACGGGTTGGGGAACTCCTGGGTGGACTCGAAATCGAACGAGTCCAGCAGCTCGGCGTTGCCGGCGATGGCGGTGGCCAGGTCGCCGGCCGCGAAGGCGTCGACGACTTTACGGAGCTGAGGACCGATCCAATGGGCGGCGACGCTGACGATGCCGAGGGCCCCGACGGCCATCAACGGCAGGGTCATGACGTCGTCGCCGCTGTAGATCTCGAAGCCGTTGGGCGCCTGTGCCGCCAGGTGCGCCGTGGTGGCGGGGTCACCGGCCGCGTCCTTGAGCGCAACGATGTTGGCCACCTCACGGGCGAGCCGGAGCATGGTCGGCGTGGCGATCCGGCGGCCGCTGCGGACGGGAATGTCGTAGAGCATGACGGGGAGGTCGCCCGCGGCCTCGGCCACAGTCCGGAAGTGCTCGAAGATGCCGGACTGAGAGGGCCGGTTGTAATAGGGCGTGACGAGCAGAATGCCGTCGACACCCGACGTGGCAGCCTCCCTCGTCATGGCGATGGAGTGCGCCGTGTCGTTGGAACCGGTCCCGGCGACCACCGGGATCGTGACGGCCTCGGCGACGGCGCGCCACAGCGCCACCTTCTCGTCGTCGGTCAGCACCGAGCTTTCGCCGGTCGAGCCGCTCAGGACGAGCCCGTCGCTGCCGTGTTCGGCCAGCCAGCGGGCCAGGTCGACCGCGGCGGGCAGGTCCAGGGCCCCGTCCTCGTCGAACGGGGTCACCATCGCCGTCACCACCCGCCCGAAGCGGGGCGAGCCGAACTGCTGCGGCGGCTGCTTCGGAGGGCTCATCGCTTGCTCACGCTACCAGCGCTGCCTGGCGCCGAGGTGCCCTGAGGCACCGAAGTGCTTCGCTGCGGTGCTCCGCTGCTGAGGCGCTCGCGCTCAGGCCACCTGGCGCTCGGCGGGCGATCCGTCGGCGAACGCGTCCTCGTCCTGCGTGGAGTCGGTCAGGTCCTCGAACGCGATGGCACCCATTTCGGTGAACTTGGTGCGGAGCCAGCCGTCGGCGGCATCGAGCAGACCCAGCTTCTTGAGGTTGGGAACGATCTTCGAGAAGAGCAGGATCTGGAAGTCGTCGCGCTCGGGTGCGGCCTCCATCAGCTTGATGACGTCCTTGGTGGGCACCTCCATGCGCTCCCACACCTCCTGCATGACCAGGCGGTCCTTCATACGGATGGCCGCCTCGAACGCGAACTCCTGGCGCTCCCGGAGCTCGGCCGCGCTGAGCTCCTTGTAGTACTCCTGCAGGCTGAGCACGCCGAAGGCCACGTGGCGGGCCTCGTCGGCCATGACGTAGCGCAGCAGCTTCTTCAGCAAGGGCTCGGTCGTCATCATGTGGATGAAGCCGAAGGCGGCGAGCGCCAGGCCCTCCACCATGATCTGCATGCCGAGGTAGGTCATGTCCCACCGCGAGTCGCCCACGATGTCGTCGAGCAGCAGTCCCAGGTGGGCGTTCATCGGGTAGTGGCCCGAGAGCTTCGTGTCGAGATACTTGGAGAAGACCTCCACGTGGCGTGCCTCGTCCATCACCTGCGTGGCGGCGTAGTACTTGGCGTCGATCCAGGGGACGGTCTCGACGATTTTCGCCGTGCACAGCAGCGCACCCTGCTCGCCGTGCATGAACTGCGAGAGCAGCCAGTTCTGGTTCTCGACCCCGAACTGCAGGAAGCGCTTCTCGTCCCACTTCTCGAGGACGGTGCCGGCCATCGCCGCCTCGTCCCACTGCATCTGCGCGGGGTTCGCCTCGGCGTTGGCGATGACGACGCGCTCCTGGTCGACCTCAATCGACCAGTCCAGGTCGGTCTGCCCGTTCCACTGCGCCTTCTTGGCCTTCTCGTAGAGCCTGTCGAGCTGGGGCTTGGCGCCCTTCTCGTAGTCCCACGTGAACTCGGCGGGGCAGTTGTCGGCCACGCGGTGGAAGCCCTCGGCGTCGTACTCGCCGACGAAGTTCAGGACGGCTTCGAGGTCGTTGATCTTCTCCCGGCCGATCAGGTCCAGGTTGGACCGCAGTTGCTCGGTCGTGTTCTCGTCGAGTGTGGTCATTGTGCCGCCCCCTTGGTAGCTGTGGTGGAACTCGGTGTGTGGCTGGTTTTGGAACTGAGGTTGGTGGAAGTGAGCTGTGGAGATGACGCCCCCGCCCCCGCCTCCAGGCGCAGGGCCAAAATCCCCGGCAGGACGAAGGTGCGCACCAGCGCCCGGGTATCGTCCGGCTCGGCCAGTTCGGCGTGTGGGGAGGGATCCGAGCAGTAGGCCATCACGATGCGCACGGCCCATTCGGCCGCCCGGGACGCCTGCTCGGGCTCGAGCCAACGGGCGAAGAAGGGTGCGCCGAGGTCACTGGCCACCCGCATCACCTGGTCGAAGCCGCCGAAGGTCACATAGGGCAGCACGGTGGCGGGCTCGTGCTCCAACAGATAGGTCAGCGCCTTGTGGTCGCGCAGCCAGCGCGCCGACTCGACCATGCCGACCACCAGGACGTCCTCGAGGTCGCTGGCCTCGCCCATGACGACGGCCAGGGACGAGAACAGGCGGGCCACTTCGGTCTCGACCACGGCGGCCAGGATCCCCTCCTTGCCCCGCGGGAAAGCCCGGTAGGCGGTGGCACGCGAGAGGCCGGCGGCGCGGGCGATGTCATCGACCGTCGTCTTGGCGATCCCCTGGCGGGCCAGGCAGGCCAGCGCGCCATCCACGAGGCGGACCCGGGTCGAGGTGCGATCGTCCGCTCCAATGTGGCGGACGACGCCGTCCCGTGCCCCGCCCAGGGGGCTGCCCTCTACAGCCTCAGGCCGAACCGCGAATGCGCCCACTGATGAAACAGTATGGCGCTTTCTGTCTCATTGTCAACCACATTGGGCAGGTCAGAGAGCGACAGGAATCTCAATTGAGGTTGAAGTGCCCGGGCGCAATGGAGGTGATGAGCAGCGCCAGGACGGCCAGCATGGCCACGCTCCCCCCGACGGTCAGCAGCAGGCCGGTGTTGGCCTCCCGGAGGTCGCCGGCGTAGTCGTAGAGGAGGCCGAGGACGGCGCCGACGGCAAGGCCGCCGAAGTGGGCCCGCCAGTCGGTGTTGCCCCAGAAGCCGATGACCAGGTTGAGGACCAGCAGGATGGCGACGGGCTGCACCGGCAGTCGGCGGCGCACGCCCACGACGAGATAGGCGCCCAGGACGCCCATGATGGCGCCCGACGCTCCGATCCCGAGCTCGCTGTGCGGGCCCAGGAGATACGAGCCCACGCTCCCGCCCAGTCCGGCCAGCAGGTAGAGGGCGATGAAGCGCACTTTGCCCAGCAGCACCTCGAGCGCGGGCCCGACGATGAGCAGCGTGATCATGTTGAAGAAGATGTGCTCGAAGCTGGCGTGCAGCCACATGGCGGTGAAGGCCCGGTAGTACTGGTTGTAGGAGTGGATCCCGTCCGGCGACAGGCCGTAGCGGGCGATGACGCGGTTGTTGGTCCCGAAACCCTCGAGGAAGAAGACGACGACGTTGATGGCGATGATGACCAGCACGACCGGGGTCGGGTTGGTCGAGCCCACGACACCGGTGCGGTTGCGACTGGTGTGCGTGAAGGCGGGGACGTGGCGGGATCGCTTGGCGCCTTCGGTGGTGCACTCGGGGCACTGCCAACCCACCCGCGCCTCAACCATGCAGTCGGTGCAGATGGGGCGATCGCAGTGCGCGCAGAGCACCGACGCGGCTTTGCCGGGGTGGCGGTAACACGGTGGCGGCACGGGTTGCGGCTGGGGCTGGGGTTGCGGCGGGTTCCCTGAGGTGCTCATCGGATGCCGGCCAGGAGTTCGGAGCGCACGAGCAGCGCTACCTGCTCGGGGTCGTTCAGGTCCCAGCGCCCCGGGGAGCTGATGTAGGAGAGGACCATGCGGGCGAGGAAGTCGGCCGTGGCGTCGAGGTCGGTGCCCTCGGCCATCCCGTGGCGCACCAGGTACGGGGCCAGGAACTGGGCTACGAGGGTGTGGGTCTGGTCCGCCTCGGTGGACAACCGGGGCAGGAGGATGTCGGGCTCGGTCACCAGGACCCGTTGCAGCACCTCGTGCTCGACCAGGGCGTGGTGGGCGAACATGAGCCCGCGTTCCATCACCTCCTCCAGCGTGTCGGCGTCGGAGACCTCGGCGTACAGGCGCAGGAAGAAGCGCGAGAACTCCCACCCCACCACGGCGGAGAAGAGCTCGTCGCGCCCGCCCGGGAAGTAGCGGTACACCGTCGCCCGTGAGACGCCGGCTTCGCGGGCCGCGTCCTCGACCGTCGTCTTGGCGAACCCCCAGCGGGCCACGCAGTCGTAGGTCGCCTGCAGGAGGCGCTCCCGGACGTCTGGGCTCACAGCCCCAGCAACGCCTCGAGGCCCACCGTGAGTCCAGGCCGGCTCGGGGCGGCGCGCACGGCCAGCAACACGCCGGGCATGAACGAACGGCGGTCGTAGGAGTCGTGCCGAATGGTCAGGCTCTGGCCCGTGGCACCGAAGATGACCTCCTCGTGCGCGACGAGCCCGGGCAACCGCACCGAATGCACGTGGACGCCGTCCGCCGCCGTCGCGCCGCGGGCGCCGGCGAGCACCATGTCGGTGGTCGGGTCCGGGTTCCAGGGCGGGCTGCCGGCGGCGCGCCGAGCCTCGGCGATGACGGTTGCCGTGTGCATGGCGGTCCCGGAGGGGGCATCACGCTTGGCGTCGTGATGCAGCTCAATCACTTCGACCCCGTCCATGTGCGGAGCGGCGATCCGGACCAGATGCAACAGCAACACCGCGCCGATGGCGAAGTTGGGCACCACGACGACGTTGGCCTTGGCGTCGCTCTCGGCGAAGCGGTCCGCAATGTGAGCCACGTCGGCCTCGGACAGCCCGCTCGTGCCGATCACGGCATGGATGCCCTGGACGGCGTAATGGGTCACGTTGTGACGGACCGCCTCGGCGATGGTGAAGTCGACCACGACGTCGGCGCCGAGGTCGTGCAACGCGTTCACCTCGCCGACGATCTTCAGGCCGCAGGCGTCCACCCCGACGTGGGCGGGGTCGATGGCAGCGACCAGCTCGAGATCGGGCGCCTCGGTGACCGCACGGCAGACTTCTTGGCCCATGCGTCCCCCGGCGCCGACCACACCGACCTTCTGGAGGGACTGGCTGGCCTGGGCCTGCATGGCCCCAAGCTACCGGGCGGCCAGGGCGGGCTGGTGGGACTCGAAGTGGCTCTCGTCGAAGGGGCCGACCGCGGTCAGCGTGCGCGGCGCCTGTGCCAACTCCTGCGCCACGGCCAGGACATCGGCTCTCTCGGTCCCGTCGATGCGGGCGAGGACCTCGTCGACCGTGAGCACCTTGCCGTGCAGCAGCATGGACGCGCCGAGGCGGCCCATACGGGCGCCTGAGTCTTCGTTCGAGAGGAGCATTTCGGCGCGGAGGTTCCCCTTGGCCACGGCGAGCTCCCGGTCGGTCACGCCCTCGGCGGCCAGGAGGTCGAACTCTGCGTCGACGATCTCGAGCACCTCGTCGATGTGCTCGGGCGCCGTGCCCACCACCACGGCCAGTGACCCGCTGTCCTGGTAGGCCGCCCGCTCCGACCAGACCGAATACGCGAGGCCGCGCTGCTCGCGCACCTTTTGGAAGAGGCGGCTCGACAGCCCACCCCCCAGCACATGGTTCAGCACCGAGAGGGCCCAGCGCCGCTCGTCGAACCGCGAGACGGAGCGCATGCCATAGACGAGATGCGCCTGCTCGGTCGAGCGGCGGACGACATCGAGGGCGACGGTGTCGGGACCCGGAGCCGTCCGGGTTGGCCTGCTGCCGGCGCCGTTGTCGGCCGAGTTGCCGGCAAAGCGCTGTTCCAGCTCGGCCGCCGCCGCGTCGTGGGTGCAGTCGCCGGCGACCGAGACCACCATGTTGGCCGGCCGGTAGTGCAGATCGAAGAAGGCCCGGATGTCGTCGCGGTCGATGCGCTGCACCGATGACGCGGTACCCAGGGTGTCGCGCCCGAGGGCGTGCTCGGGGAAGAGCGCTGCCTGCCACCGCTCCCCCGCCAGGTCGGCTGGCTCGTCGGCGTGCATCAGGATTTCGTCGAGGATGACCGTACGCTCGGCCTCGATGTCGTCAGGGCGCAACGCCGGCGCCCACATGATGTCGCTCAGAATGTCGAGCCCGAGCGACAGATGCTCGGAGAGGAGCCGCACGTAGAAGCTCGTGTACTCCTTGGTCGTGAAGGCATTGCAGTCGCCCCCGACCTCGTCGAGCTCCTCGGCGATGGCCGCGGCAGAACGGCGTCCGGTCCCCTTGAAGAGGAGGTGCTCCAGGAAATGTGACGCCCCGGCGAGATCGCCGGGCTCGTCACGCGACCCGGTACCGACCCAGTAGGCGACTGCGACCGAGCGGACATCCGCCATGGTCTCGGTGACCAGGCGGATGCCGCACGGCAGTACAGATGTTTCGATCAACGACGGCGCGAGCGCCCACGCGAGGGCCGGTTGCCGCCGGGGCGGTCACCGCGATCGCCGCGGTCACTGCCGCCGTCAGCCGCACCAGGACCGAGGTCGCCCAGGTCCGCCACCAGCTCGGCCTCGAAGGCGTCCTCGAACGATGACCCGTCGGCCGTCCGCGCCCCTGCGGGCGACGAACTCGAAGACGACGAAGACCCTCGGTCGCCGTTGCCCGAGTCTGACCTCGAACTACTTGAACTCGAACTCGAACCCGAACCCGAACCGTTGCCGCCCGAACTCGAACCCGAGCCAGAACCGCCGCCTGAGCCGCCACCCGAACCGCTGCCCTCAGGGGCGGAGGCCAGGGACAGCGACACCTTGCCCTGGGGGTCGATGTCGTCGACACGCACCTCGACGGGCTGGCCCAGCGACAACACGTCCTCGACGTTGTTGATCCGCTTGCCCCCGGCCAGGGACGACAGCTTCGAGATGTGCAACAGACCGTCCCGGCCCGGCAGCACGTTCACGAACGCACCGAACTTGGTGATGTTGACCACCTTGCCCGGGTACACCGCGCCGACATCGGCGGTGGGCGGGTCCAGGATCAGCGAAATGCGGCGGCGAGCCTCTTCGACCGCATTGCCGTCCTTGGCGCCGATCGTGACTGTGCCGACCACACCGTCGTCGTCGACGGCGATGTCCGCACCGGTCTCCTGCTGCAGGGTGTTGATGACCTTGCCCTTGGGCCCGATGACCTCACCGATTTTGTCGATCGGGATCTCCATGGAGACGATCTTCGGCGCGCTGGCCGCCACGTGGTCCCGCGGCTCGGCGATCGCCCCGGCCATGACGCCGAGGATCGTGAGCCGGGCTTCCTTGGCCTGCAGCAGCGCCTTGGCCAGCACGTCAGCCGGGAGGCCGGCGATTTTGGTGTCGAGCTGGAGGGCGGTCACGGCGTCGGCCGTCCCGGCCACCTTGAAGTCCATGTCGCCGAAGGCGTCCTCGGAGCCGAGGATGTCGGTCAGCGTCACGTACTTGCCCTCGTCGTAGACGAGGCCCATGGCGATGCCCGCCACGGCGGCCCGCAGGGGCACACCGGCGGCCATCAGCGACAGCGTCGAACCGCAGACCGACGCCATGGAGGTCGAGCCGTTCGAAGCCAGCACGTCGGACACCACACGCAAGGTGTAGGAGAAGTCCTCGACGGGCGGCACGACCGGCAGGAGCGCCCGCTCGGCCAGGAGGCCGTGCCCGATCTCACGGCGCTTCGGACCGCGCATGAAGCCGGTCTCACCGGTGGAGAAGGGGGGGAAGTTGTAGTGATGCATGTAGCGCTTGTGGTCGACGGGGGTGATGGTGTCGAGCTGCTGCTGCATGCGGGGCATGCCCAGCGTCGTGACGTTGAGCACCTGGGTCTCGCCGCGCTGGAAGAGCGCCGAGCCGTGCGCCGTCGGGAGCAGGTCGATCTCGGCCGAGAGCGGGCGGATGTCGGCGATACCACGACCGTCCACGCGGATGCCGTCCTCGACGATGCTCTTGCGCACCAGCTTCTTGGTCAGCGAGCGGATGGCCCCCTTGACCTCGCTCGACCGGTCGGCGAACTCGTCGCCGAGAGCGGCGCGGATCTCCTCGCCGGCGGCGTCGAGCGCGGCGTTGCGCTCGGCCTTGCTCCGGACCAGGTTGGCCTTGGCGATGGGGTCGGTACCGACCGCCTCCACCCGGGCCCACACGTCGTCCTGGTAGTCGCTCAACGTGGTGAACGGAATCGTGACGATGGGGCCGCGCACGGCCGTGTAGGACGCCACCAGTTCACGCTGCAGGTTGATGGCCTCACGGATCCACGTCTTGGCCGCTTCGAGGCCCGACGCGAGGACTTCCTCGGTCACCTTCGGGGCGCCTTCGTCGTAGTACGACCACGACTTCTCGGTCCCACCGGCCTCGACCATCATGATGGCGATGTCGGTGTCGGCGTCCTCGGTGAGGGCACGGCCGGCCACGACGAGCTCGAAGGTCGACTCCTCGCCTTCTTCGAAGGTGGGGTGTGGGATCCAGGTGCCCTCGGTCGTGAAGGCGACCCGGACGGCACCGATGGGGCCGTCGAAGGGGATGCCCGAGAGCATCAGCGCCGCCGACGACGCGTTGATGGCCAGCACGTCGTGCGGGTTCACCTGGTCGGCACCGATGATCGTGCCGACGACGTGGACCTCGTTGCGGAAGCCGTCGGGGAACGACGGACGCAGCGGCCGGTCGATCAGACGGCAGGTCAGGATCGCCTGATCCGAGCTCTTGCCTTCACGGCGGAAGAACGAGCCCGGGATTTTGCCGGCGGCGTAGGTCCGCTCCTCAATGTCGACGGTGAGGGGGAAGAAGTCGGCTCCCTCCCGCACGTGTCGGGCTGCGGTGGCCGTGGCCAGCAGGACGGTGTCGCCGATGCGGGCTACGACGGCCCCGTCGGCTAGTTGGGCGAGTTTCCCCGCCTCGAATGACATGGTTCGGTCGGTCCCGCTGATCGGGGCCGACACGGAAATGGCGTCAGCCATGATGCTCCTCGTGTCTCGGGGGCATCTTCGTTTCTGGTTCCCAGTAGTCGACCACCTCGAACCCGAAGTGAGCGGCGACTGGCAGCCAGGTGGCTGAAGACGCCCGGTTCTGTGGTGCTGCTGCTACCGCTACCTTCTGATGCCGAGTCGGCCGATGATGGTGCGGTAGCGCTCGACGTCGTTCTTGCGGACGTAGTCGAGCAGCCGGCGGCGCTGGCCGATGAGCTTCATCAGGCCGCGCCGGGTGTGGTGGTCCCCCTTGTGCTCCTTCAGGTGCTCGGTCAGGTGGTTTATCCGGCCCGACAACAGGGCTATCTGCACCTCAGGAGAGCCGGTGTCACTTTCGTGCAACCGGTACTCGGAGATGGTGGCCTGCGTGTCGGGCATGAAAAAAGAACCTCAAAGAGCTTGTCGGAGTGTGGTGGGAACCTCTCCCAGCCGCTAAATATCGTAGCAGCCGCCCGCTGATCTGGGGTGATCAGGGCTGATCAGGGCTGATCAGCCGAGGCGAGCACCTTCTCGGTGGCCTCGACGTCGGCCCGCATCTGGGCGATCAGGGCTTCCACGGAGTCGAAACGCTGCTCGTCGCGGAGCCGGTGGGAGAACGAGACCCGGGCCGGCTCCTCGTAGAGGTCGCCGTCGAAATGGAGCAGGTAGGCCTCCACCAGGACCTCGGCGGTGCCCGGCTCATAGAAGGTCGGACGCCGGCCGACGTTGATGGCTGCTTGGTGGAGGGAACCGTCAGCCCGCCGGTAGTGCCCGGCGTAGACAGCATCGGCGGGCAGAGCAATATCATCGGCCACAGCCAGGTTGGCGGTCGGAAACCCCAGTTCAGGGCCACCGCGGCCGTCGCCGTGCACCACGATGCCCCGCACCTCGTGGGGACGCCCGAGCAGCTGGGCGGCCTCCTCGACGTCGCCCTCGGCCAGGAGCGCCCTGATGCGGGTCGAGGACACGGCGTCGCGGCCATCGCCGGTGAGCCCGACCCCGGCGACCTCGAAGCCGTATTGGCCGCCGAGGCGGCGAAGGAGCTCGACGTTGCCCCGGCGGCCGTGGCCGAAATGGAAGTCCTCGCCGACGACGACGAGCCGGGCCGACAGCTGGTCGACGAGCACTTCCTTGACGAAGTCCTCGGCCGACTCCTCGGCCCGGGCCAGGTCGAAGGGAATGACCACCGTACGGTCGATGCCGCAGTCGGCCAGCAGCTCCAGCTTCTGCTCGAGGCCGGTCAGCTGCTTGGGCGCCGACTCCGGGCGCACCACGGCGGCGGGGTGGCGGTCGAAGGTGACGACCACGGTCTGGAGTCCGGCGGCGGCCGCCCGCGCCGACAGGTCACGCAGCAGGGCGCGGTGCCCGAGGTGGACCCCGTCGTAGGCCCCGATCGTGACGGCGGTTCCTTCACCGGGCGGCATCGCGACCGAGGGTAGTCGGGCGTCCGTCACTCGCTGCGCTGGTCGGCGCTGCCCGATGGGTCGGCGACAGCTCGGTCGGCATCGGCGGCTGGGTCGGCCTTGGCATCG
>DATCEZ010000164.1:0-3056 GCA_036509775.1 Acidimicrobiales bacterium | reverse complement strand
CCTCGGCCTCGGTGTCGAACAACCGGCAGTCGGGCCCGTGGGTGCGGGTGACGGCATCGGCGGGGCGGCCGATCTCCTCGCAGTAGCGGGCCAGCAGCCCCGACTTGCGGATGAAGGACTCCAGATCGACCTGCCAGTTGGTGGCATCGGCGTGGCGCGCCGCGATGCGCAGGTTCACCTGTTCGCCGCCACCGCCCACCAACAGCGGCGGCAGTTGCTGGATGGGCTTCGGATCGCAATAGGCGCCGGCGAAGTGGAGATGCTCCCCGTCGAAGGTGACGGTCTCCTCGCTCCACAGTCGCTTGATCACCTCGAGGGACTCGTCGAGGACACGCAGCCGTTCACGGTCGGCCAGGTACGGGTAGCCGTAGGCCTCGTACTCACGTCCGAACCAGCCCGCCCCGAGACCCAGGATGAGCCGTCCCCCCGAGTACACGTCGATGCAGGCCGCTTCTTTGGCCAGGAGCCCGACGTTGCGGTAGGACGCGCAGGTGACGAGCTCACCCAGCTTGATGGTGCTGGTGCGCTGGGAGAGAGCCGCCAGCATGGTGTACGCCTCGAAGACGTGGGTCGCTTCGCGCCGGGGCACGGTCTCCACATGGTCGTAGACCCAGAGGTGGTCGTAGCCGAGCTGTTCGGCCTGCCGGGCCAGCTCCACCGACCGGGCCCAGGCGTCGGCCGCCGACCAACCCGTGTACTCGAGCTTCCAGCCCTGGGGCACGAAGACCCCGAAGCGCAGGGGCTTCGTCACGGGAACACGGTCACTGGGCGAACTCCCAGTACTGCAGCTCGCACATCAGCGGCAGGAGGTACTTCACGTACAGCGAGTGGATCTTGATCGGGCCCTGATCATCGACATGGAGGTCGATGAGGTCGACGCGGTCGTCGTGGGCGCGGAAAGCCTTGGCCCGCTCGGCCACCCCTTCGAGCTCGGCGCGCGAACCGACGGCCAGACCGAAGTGGTCCATACGCGGGCAGCGCATGGAGTCGTCATCGGCGATCAGGAAGATGAACTGGTCCCAGTGGACGCAGCTCAAGATGAGGCGCTGGCGGTCGACGGTCATGGTGGGCATCTCGGCGAAGCCGAAGACCTCGTTCCAAAAGCGCAGGATCTCGGCCCGACCCGTCTCGTCGAGGAGCTCGGCCGGCACGCTCATGGCCACATGGTTGAAGCGGGGATTGCCCGACGGGTAGTAGGGGTGCGTCACCGGGGGACCACCATGACCTTGCCGGCGATCCGGCCCGTGGCCAGATCTTGGAGGGCGGCCGAGATGCCGTCGAGACCGACGTCGGTGGGGTCGATAAGCAGCGACAGGGGGAGCGCTCCCGAGGCCAGGAGGGCGAGCGCCTGCTCGAAACCGTCGGCGTCGTAGACGAACGAACCGCAGATCTCGAGCTCGTTCAAGATGAACCGGTTCGGGTCGAAGGCCGGAGCCTCGATGCCGGCGCCCACCAGGACCAGGCGCCCACCACGCCTCAGCTGGTGGAAGCCGACCTCCATGGCCGCCTTCTTCCCCGAGCACTCGAGAACGACGTCGACGGCGCGCGGCGACAGGCGTTCCGGTTCCCACGGTGGATACGTCTCGAGGACATCGGGGGCGATGACCTCGGTCGCTCCCAGCTCCCGGGACAGGTTCTGGCGCGCCGCGCCGGGCTCGACCACGGTGACAGGGATGCCGCGTGCCACCAGGACGGCGATGGACAACGCCCCGATGGGTCCGGCACCGAAAACCATGGCCGTGTCGCCGTCGGTGACGGCGGAGCGGGTGATCCCGTGCAGCGCCACCGCCAGAGGTTCGGCCAGTGCTGCATGGCGCGCCGAGAGTCCGACAGGCAGACGGAGAAGGGTCTGGGCGTTCACGAGCACGTAGCGGGCGAAGGCGCCGTTGTCGAGGTGGGAGTCGATCGTCCCCTGGCGGCCCTCGCACTGCGAAGGCTTCCCTTCGAGGCAGCGCCGGCATGTCCCGCAGCGCGGCGACGCCCCACCGACGATCTCGTCGCCCACCGACCAGTCGGTGACACCCTCGCCGACGGCCCCGATGACGCCGGTGAACTCGTGACCGCCGACCAGGCCGGGCTTGCCCCATCCCTCGAGCATGAGGTGGATGTCCGATCCGCAGATGCCGCAGTGGCCCACCTCCACCAGCACTTCGCCCGGCCCCGGAGCGGGCACCGGGCGCTGCTCCACCTCGACCGCACCGGGCGAGCGGTAGACGGCCACGGGCATCACATCGGGAACGCCGCTCACGACGCCGCCGCGCCGGTGAGGCCGATCATGTGCGCCACCCGGGCGCGGTGGACGGCCCCCGAGCCGAACATGGCCGCCGTCGCCTTGACCCGCTTCACATACATGTGCATGTCGTGCTCCCAGGTGTAGCCGATGCCGCCGAGGCACTGGATGCCCTCTTGGGCGATGAGCCTCTGGCAGTCGGCCACGCTGGCCTTGGCCGTGGCGATGGCCAGGGCGCGCCGCTCGTCGTCCTCGGCCACGGTCAGAGCGGCGAAATAGGTGGTGGCCCGGGCCGATTCGAGGGCCACGAACATGTTGGCCAGCTTGTGCTTGATGGCCTGGAAGGAGCCGATCTTCACGCCGAACTGCTCGCGCTCGAGAACATAGGCGTGGACGATGTCGAAGATGGCCTGGCAGGTTCCCACCATCTCCGCCGCCACCGCCGCCGTGGCCTCGTCCACCACCCGCCGCAACACGGGCCCGGCCGCCCCCGGCTCTCCGAGGACGCGGTCGTCCTCCACGCGGACGGCGTCGAGGACGACGCCGGCGTACTGGCGGCTGGCGTCGATGTCCTGCAGGGGCGCCGAACGCAGCGCCGCCTGGGGAACGACGAAGAGGCCGATCCCCTCATCACCGGTGGTGTCACCGATCCGCGCCGCAACGACCATCTCGTCGGCCCGGGCGCCGTCGAAGACGAAGCGCTTCTCACCATTGAGCAGCCAGCTCCCGCCGTCGCGCACCGCCGTGGCCGCCACATCGGCCACGTCCCAGGACCCCGACGGCTCGGCCACGGCCAGGCTGCCCACGATGCCGTCGTTGGCCACGG
>DATCEZ010000163.1:0-3269 GCA_036509775.1 Acidimicrobiales bacterium | reverse complement strand
GGCGACGCCACCGCGGACGACCTCCTCTCGGGACGTGCCTGGTCCCACCTGCTCGACGGCCTGCGCAAGGCCTCCGAGGTGGTCCTGGCCGACGCCGGGCGTTACAACGCAGCGGACATGGCGGCGGGCTTCCGGCACCTGCTCGTGCTGCTCGGCATCGGGCTGGACAATGCCCTCCGGGAGGAATCCGGCTCGGTGCTCGCGGTGAAGCCCTCGAGCGTCGACTCCATCTACAAGTGGGGCATGGACTGTCCCGACTGCATCTACACGGGCTCGAGCCTCCGGGGCGGCGAGACCTATCGCCTCTGGGGCAACCGCGGCACGGCCCGCTATGTCGGCCTGCAGTCGATGGCCGGCATGGCCTCTTCGGCGAACGTCCTCCTCGACGAGCTCGACCTCGGCCCCAACGGTGAGGTGGACCTGATCCTCTCGGCCGAGCACCACGACGGGAATTGGCTCGAGATCGCCGACGACGCCACGGCGCTGGTGGTCCGCCACTTCTTCTATGACTGGGACACTGAAGTGGCCTCCTCGCTCAACATCGAGCGGATCGGGGCGAAGAGCGAGAAGGCGTCACGTCCGGCGGAGGACCCACGGGCCGTGGTGGCCCGGCAACTGATTGCGTTGGGAGACTTCGTCGTCGCCAACCTCGAATTCTTCCTGCAATTCGCCCGACCGGAGAAGCCCAACTCATTCAATGAGCCCCTCGACGGGACGGCGATGGGCGCGGCGGCGGAGAACCGGCCCGTGATCGGGTCCTGGGAGATCGCCCCCGACCAGGCGCTGATCCTGGAGGTTTCACCGCCACAGGGGCTCTACTGGAGCTATTCACTCGGGAACCCCTGGTGGGAGACCATCGACTACGGCTCGCATCAGAGCAGCCTGAACGGGCACCAGGCGACCGTGGACGACGACGGCATCCTGCGTACCGTCATCGCCCACGAGGACCCCGGCGTGGCCAACTGGTTGGACACCGCCGGCCACAGCGTCGGCCCGATCATTCTGCGGTGCGTCCGCACCGAGACCGCCCCCGTGCCGACGATGCGGGTGGTCAAGTTCGCCGATCTCGATCGCGAAGTGCCGGCGCAAACCCGCCGGGTCACGCCCGCAGAGCGGCGGACGACCATGGATGCTCGCCGGCTGGCGGTCAGCAAGCGATTTTCCCGATGACGTCGCAATCCTGTGACGCTATGAAGGAGACGAAGGGGGTGGACGGACGTGGATCTCGGGTTCGCTGACGCGACAGCTGTCGTGACCGGTGGGAGCAAGGGGATGGGGCGGGCCGTGGCCGAGGTCCTCGCCGCGGATGGGGCCCGGGTGGCCGTCATGGCCCGGGGTCGCGATGCCCTCGACAACACCGTCGACGCCCTGCGCTCCCTGGGCAGCCCTGACGCGGTCGGCATCAGCGTCGACATGACCGACCCCGCCTCCATTGCCCTGGGCTTCCGCGAGGTCGGCGAGCGCTGGGGCTCGCTGAACGTCCTGGTCCACACCATCGGGCCGGGTGCCGGTCGGTTCGAGGACCTCGACGACGACGACTGGGACGATGCCTTCGCGCTCGGCACCATGTCGGCCGTTCGCAGCGTCCGTGAGGCCGTCCCGCTGCTCCGGGCCGCCGAGTGGGCCCGTGTGGCCATCTTCTCGGCACACTCGGTCCAACGGCAGAGCCCGATACTCGTCGCCTATACGGCGTCGAAGGCGGCCGTGACGAGTGTCGCCAAGAACCTCTCCAAGTCCCTGGCGCCAGACGGGATCCTGGTCAATGCGGTGTGCCCCGGCTCCATTGTGACGGCGAGCTTCACCGAGAACCTGCGGGAGATCTTCGCCGCCGAGGGCCTCGATCCGACCGATCCGTACGACGTGATGCGTTGGATTGAGCAGACGTTTCATCAGCCCGCCGATCTCGGGCGAGCCAGCCTGCCCGACGAGGTGGCGTCCCTCACCGCCTACCTGGTGTCGCGCCGGAACGGCTACGTCACCGGGGCCTGCGTCAACGTCGACGGAGGGTCCGACTTCGTCTGATCACTTCCAGGTGTGGATGGCCCGGTGCAGCTCGGCGGGATCCGACCACATCGCCTGCACCTCTTCGAGGGTCTTGACCTTCGTCTCTGGCAGGAACCAGCGCACGTAGACGAAGGTCACGACGCAGAACCCGGCGAAGAGCAGGAAGGTGCCCTCGGTGCTGATGGCGTTCACCAGCGTGAGGAAGGTCTGGGCGACGACCCAGGCGGCAAACCAGTTGATGGCCGTCGCAACGGCGACGCCCCGCCCCCGCACATGGGAGGGGAAGACCTCATTGATGATGGTCCACACCACAGGTCCGAGCGAGAAGGCGAACGAGGCGATGAAGATGACGAGCCCGACCAGGGCGAGGATCCCGGCACTCGCCACCCAGTGGGTCGCCTGGTCCGACGACGTCACCTTCTGCAATTCGAAGAAGCCGCCGGCCACAATGAGCAGGCCGGCGCACATGCCCGCAGAGCCGAGGAGGAGCAGCGGCTTGCGGCCGAAGCGGTCGACCCAGAGCACGGCGACCAGGGTGGCCACCACATTGACGGCCCCGACGGCCCACAGCGTAGCGAGACTCTGACTGGTCGGATTGTTGAAACCGGCCGCCGCGAAGATCGTGTCGGCGTAGTAGATGATGGCGTTGATGCCGGTGAGCTGTTGCAAAATAGCCAAGAGCGCAGCCACCGAGAGCGGCTTGCGCCAATCGCGGGCGAACACTTCGCGCCAGGTGGCCTGCGCGTCGGACTCAATGGCCTCTTCGAGCTGCGTCGCTTCCGCCGACGCGTCTCCGGCAGGATTCACCTTCTCGAGGACGGCCTCCGCCTCCTCCCTCCGGCCCATTTTCAGATACCACCGCGCCGAGTCGCCGAGCGGCCACACAGCCACGAGTAGCAGCACCGCCGGTATGGCAGAGATCCCGAGCATGACGCGCCATGCGTTGCCATTGACCAAGAGGTAGTCGGCAAAATAGGCCAGGAAGATGCCGATGGTGATCGCCATCTGATACAGCGAGACGAAGCGTCCCCGCACGTTCGCCGGCGCGCTCTCCGCCCCGTAGAGCGGCGCAGCCACGGATGCCACGCCGACACCGGCGCCGAGGACGAGGCGGCCGATGACGAGCACGAACGTGTCCGGGGCGAGCGCCTCCAGGAGTGCCCCCACCACGAAGACGGCGGCGGCCAACAGGATCGACATCCTGCGCCCGTAGTGCTCGGTCAGTGTGCCGGCGACGAGGGCCCCGGCCATGGCACCGAGCGTCA
>DATCEZ010000162.1:0-17389 GCA_036509775.1 Acidimicrobiales bacterium | reverse complement strand
CCGAATAGGCCTGACGTCGTTCGAACTCGGCCTGGCGGACAACGATTCTCGCCTGGGCCATCGTGATCAGGCGCCCGTCTTCCTTCATGCCGGCCGCCAGCGCCTCAGTGGACTCGGCGGCGGCCGCCTTGATGAAGGCGGAAGCGGCGGCGGGGTCAGCGCCAGTGCGGTGAGTGAGAGTCGAGGGCATCGATTAGTGAATGGTCCCGGCCGCCCGAAGAGTGCGCGCAGAACGAGGTGGTCAGCTCATCAATCGGACGGTCAGCTCACCAATCGGGCGGTCAATCGGCGAGTGCTCCGAGCCCTTCGGTCGGCACGCCGCCGACGAAGACAGTCGGCGTCCCCACGCCTTCTGAACGCCAGGCGCCCTGGCCGGCGCGGATCAGCGCGGTCCGGGCGGGGAGGGCCACGACGGGCAGCGCGGCGGGGGCCATGGCCACCGTGCGTTCCAGTTTCTGACCGTGCGCGTCATCGTGTTCGTCGCCGAAGTGTGGAACGACCGTCATGTTGTCGACCGGACCCAGTCCGAGCGTCAGCGCGCCACCGCGGGGGTCGGCCATGGGATCGGTGAGCACCATGGCACCGGCGCCGGCTCCCGCCACGACGGCCCCGTCGGCGAGGGCGCGCAGGAGGGCCTCGAAGACAGCCGACTTCTTCAGCACGGCGCGCAGGTGGAGCGGCGAGCCGCTGGAGACATAGATGAAGCGGGCCCCGGCGAGCTTGGCGGCCATGCCGGCGTCCTCGGCTGAGGCCCGGTCCACCACCATGAGGCCCTCGACCTGCGCCCCCAGTGGCTCGAACCACTCGGCCGCCCGCAGCACCACCCGCTCGGGGTGCTGATAGGCCGCCGCGGTCGGCAGGACCATCACCTCGGTCCCTCCCGAGGCCGCCAAGAGGGAGGCGTCGAAGGTGCAGCCCTCGGTCCATTCATCGCCCCCGACCAGGGCCAGCGTGCCGGACGTGTCCATGGGGCCACTCTTGCACGCCCCGAACCCCTGCTTTCGCTCCGGACCGGCTACAGACCAGCTCCGGACCGGTTCCCGACCGGCTACGGATCGGCTTCGACGCCGTGGTTACCCGCCGGTAAGCTTGCCGCCCATGTCGATCACAAGGGTGGGAATCATCGGTTCGGGGATCATGGGCGCAGGCATCGCAGAGGTGGCGGCGGCCAACGGGCACGACGTCGTGCTGCGCAGCCGGAGCCAGGACAGCGCCGAGGCCATGGTGGCCGGGCTCGCACGCTCCCTGGCCAAGCAGGTCGAGAAAGGCAAGCGCACCGAAGAGGAGGCGGCCGCCATCAAGGGCCGTGTCATCGCCACCACGCATCTTGGGGAGCTCGTCGACGTCGACCTCGTGATTGAGTCCGTCGTGGAGGACCTCGGCGTGAAGAAGGATCTCTTCGCCGAGCTCGACAGCATCTGCAAGCCCGACACCATTCTGGCCACGAACACCTCGACGTTGCCGGTGGTCGAGATGGCGATGGCGACGGCGCGGCCGGACCGGGTGTGCGGAATCCACTTCTTCAACCCGGCGCCCGCCATGGCGCTGGTCGAGGTGGTGCGACCCATCACAGCGAGCGACGCCACGGTGGAGGCAGCGGTTGCCTTCGCTGCCTCCTGCGGTAAGGACCCCGTCGAGGTGAAGGACCAGGCCGGCTTCATCGTCAACGCGCTGCTTTTCCCGTACCTGAACAACGCCGTGCGCCTGCTGGAGCAGGGCGTGGCCAACA
Source organism: Acidimicrobiales bacterium (assembly GCA_036509775.1). GTDB lineage: Bacteria > Actinomycetota > Acidimicrobiia > Acidimicrobiales > RAAP-2 > Bog-473. The sequence continues at coordinate 15,660 of DATCEZ010000162.1, read as the reverse complement.
AGGAGGGCATCGACGCCGCCATGAAGGGCGGCTGCGGCTTCCCGATGGGCCCGTTCGCACTGCTCGACCTGGTCGGCCTCGACACCTCGCTGGCCATTCTGGACGCGCTCTACGAGGAGTACCGCGACCCCAACTACGCCGCCGTCCCGCTCCTGCGCCGCCTGGTCACTTCAGGGCAGCTCGGCCGCAAGACCAAGAAGGGCTTCTACGACTACAGCCGTTGACGGGGTTTTCGCCGGTATGGCCGGTCCGGCCGGTGCGGCCGGTGCGGCCGGGTGGCAGAACCTGGGCACAATGGTGGTGCGCCCCACACGTCTGGAGGTGATGTGAATGGCAACCGACGCCGGCCCGCCGCAGCGTGATCGTGAGCGTGATGCGCCGTGGGTGATGCGCACGTACTCGGGCCATTCGACCGCCCGTGCCTCCAACGAGCTCTACCGCACCAACCTGGCCAAGGGGCAGACGGGGCTCTCCATCGCCTTCGACCTGCCAACCCAGACCGGCTACGACCCTGACGCCCCCGAGGCGGCCGGCGAGGTCGGCAAGGTGGGCGTCCCCGTGGCGCATCTCGGCCACATGAAGGAGTTGCTCGAGGGCATCCCCGTGGAGTCGATGAACACCTCTATGACGATCAACGCCACCGCGGCGTGGCTGCTCGGGCTCTACGTGGCCCACGCCCAGGACAAGGGCATCGACCCCGCGCTGTTGGCAGGCACGACGCAGAACGACATCGTCAAGGAGTACCTGAGCCGGGGGACCTACATCTTCCCGCCCGGCCCGAGCCTGCGCCTCACCGTCGACACCATCGCCTACACGGTGCGCCAGGCGCCCAAATGGAACCCGATCAACGTCTGCAGCTACCACCTCCAAGAGGCGGGTGCGACGCCGGTGCAAGAGATCGCCTATGCGCTGGCCACCGCCATCGGCGTGCTCGACGGGGTGCGCGACTCGGGCAAGATTCAGGCCGACGAGCTGCCGGCCGTCGTCGGTCGCATCAGCTTCTTCGTCAACTCGAGCGTGCGCTTCGTGGAGGAGACCTGCAAAATGCGGGCCTTCACGCAACTCTGGGACCGCATCTGCCGCGAGCGCTACGGGGTCGAGGATCCCAAGTTGCGCCGCTTCCGTTACGGCGTGCAGGTGAACTCGCTCGGGCTGACCGAGCAGCAGCCCGAGAACAACGTGCAGCGCATTGTGTTGGAGTCCCTCGGCGTCACGTTGTCGAAGAACGCCCGGGCCCGGGCCATGCAGCTGCCGGCGTGGAACGAGGCGCTCGGGTTGCCCCGGCCCTGGGACCAGCAGTGGTCGCTGCGCATGCAGCAGGTGCTGGCCTTCGAGTCCGACCTGCTCGAGTACGACGACATCTTCGAGGGCTCGGTGGTGATGGAGGCCAAGACGGCCGAGCTGGCCGAGGCGGCCACGGCCGAGCTGGCCGACGTGGAGGCGCTCGGCGGGGCGTTCGAGTCGATCGACGAGCTGAAGCGCCGCCTGGTGCGGAGCCAGGCCGAGCGGGTGCGGCGCATTGAGTCGGGCTCGCAGTTGGTGGTCGGCGTCAACGTCTTCACCGAGACGGCGCCCTCGCCGCTGGTGGGCGACGGCGAAATCGACAACGTCCTCAAGGTCGACCACACGGTCGAGGCGCAGCAGATCGACGAAGTGGAGCGCTGGCGTACGGACCGGGACGGGGCGGCGGTCCACGCCGCGCTCGACGAGCTGCGCCGGGTGGCCGAGGACGATGGCCCGGGCGCCAACATCATGGCGGCGACGATCGCGCTGGCACACGCCGGGGGCACCACAGGGGAGTGGGCCGGCGCACTGCGCGAGGTCTTCGGTGAGTTCCGTGCGCCCACCGGCATCAGCGGCGGCGTGGGCCGGCGCGGTGACGACGTGGGCATGGAGCCCGTCCGGCTGCGCACCAAGGCGCTGGCCGAGCGGACCGGCGGGCCCCCCCGCCTGCTCGTGGCCAAGCCGGGCCTCGACGGGCATTCGAACGGTGCCGAGCAGATTGCGGTGGCGGCACGCGACGCCGGGTTCGAGGTCATCTATCAAGGCATCCGGTTGACGCCCGCGCAGATCGTGGCGGCGGCCCGCGACGAGGACGTCGACATCGTGGGGCTCTCCATCCTTTCGGGCTCGCACCTGGACCTGGTGCCCGACGTACTGGACCGCCTGCGCGCCGCCGGCAGCACGGCGGCGGTCGTCGTGGGCGGCATCATCCCGCCCGAGGACGCCGAGCTCCTCATAGGCAAGGGCGTGGCGTCGGTCTACACGCCCAAGGACTATTCCTTCGACCGCATCATGGAGGACCTGGTGTCGTTGGCCGAACGCCAGCGCGCCGCCACTCCCGCGTAAGGCGGGCCATCTCCCGCCACGTCACCGCGACGGCGCCACGGTCGATGGCCTCGAGCCGGAGGACCTCGGGCAGGTCGTAGTGGTTCAGCGCCGCCGAGCGCCGGTGCAGCTGGTAGCCCCTCGGGGGGATCCCGAGCGCGGCGGCCATGGCGTGCAGTTCCCCGGGGTCGTCAGCCAGCAGGTGCGACCAGCGGTCGGTGCGGCCGCGGATGGTGGCCCGCTGGCGCCAGTCGTCGACGTAGACGGTCAGCCGCGGGCCCGGGGTCGATTGCGGCTGAGCGGCACGGGCTTGTTCCACCAGCGGCCGCTGAAGCGCCACGGCTCATGCACCGGGTCGCGCTCGTCCGCCGGGGCCGGGCGGGGCCAGGCCAATTGCACGGCGGCCGTGATGGCCGCCAAGACGGCCGGGTCCGGTTCGGGGCGGGGGCGCAGGGTGAGCTGATCTGCATTGACCTGCGGTGGCGGTGGCGGCGGCGGCGTCGCCGTGGCCGCCACCGCGCCAGCAGCCGTCATAGCGGCACATTCCCGTGCTTGCGCCGCGGCAGCTCCTCACGCTTGGACGCCAGGATGTCGAGGCTCCGGTTGATGACGGCCCGCGTGTCCGCCGGCGAAATGACGTCATCGATGTAGCCCCGCTCGGCGGCAATGTAGGGGTTGGCGTAGCGCTCGGTGTACTCGTCAATGAGCTCGGCCCGCCGTCGGGCCGGGTCGGCCGCCTCGGCCAGCTCGCGCCGGTAGACGATCTCGACGGCGCCATTGGGGCCCATGACGGCGAGCTCCGCCGAGGGCCAGGCGAAGGCCAGGTCGGCCCCGATCGACTTGGAGTTCATGACGACGTAGGCGCCGCCGTAGGCCTTACGGGTGATGATCTGAATGCGGGGCACGGTCGACTCGCAGTACGCGTAGAGCAGCTTGGCACCGTGGCGGATGATGCCGCCGTACTCCTGGTCGGTGCCGGGCATGAAGCCCGGGACGTCCACGAACGTCAACAGAGGAATGTTGAACGCGTCGCACGTCCGCACGAACCGCGACGCCTTCTCCGACGAGTCGATGTCGAGCACGCCGGCCAGCACCGCCGGCTGATTGCCGACGATCCCCACAACCCGCCCGTTCATGCGGCCGAAGCCGCACGTGATCGACATGGCCCAGTGGCGGTGCACTTCCATGTACTCACCGTCGTCGACGACGGCGGTGATGATGCGCTTCATGTCATAGGGCTGGTTGGGCGACGTCGGCAGGAAGTCGATGAGCTCGGTCACCTGGCGGTCCGGCTCGTCCCCGCTCAGCTCCAAAGGCGGCTCTTCCAAATTGTTCGAAGGCAAAAACGACAGCAGATGGCGCACGTCGTCGAGGCAGGCCTTCTCGTCGGGTGAGACGAAGGTGGCCACGCCCGACTTGGTGGCGTGGCTCATGGCGCCGCCGAGCTCTTCCAACGTGACATCTTCACCGGTCACCGTCTTCACGACGTCAGGCCCAGTTATGAACATGTGCGAGGTGCCCTGCACCATGAAGATGAAGTCGGTCATGGCCGGCGAGTAGACGGCGCCGCCGGCACAGGGACCGAGGATCACGCTGATCTGGGGGATGACACCCGAGGCGGCAACGTTGCGGTGGAAGATGCCGCCGTAGGAGTGCAGCGAGACGACGCCCTCTTGAATGCGGGCCCCCGCACCGTCGTTGAGGCCGATCATGGGAACGCCGGTGGAGGCGGCCAGGTCCATGACCTTGTGGATCTTCTCGGCGAAGACCTCGCCCAGGGCACCGCCGAAGACGGTGAAGTCCTGGCTGAAGATGCAGACCCGACGGCCGTCGATGGTGCCGAAGCCCGTGACCACGCCGTCGGTGTAGGGACGGTTGTCCTCCAGCCCCATGCCGTGGGCCCGGTGGCGGGCCAGCATGTCGAGCTCCTGGAAGGACCCCTCGTCGAGCAGGTACTCGATCCGTTCCCGGGCGGTCAGCTTGCCCTTGGCGTGCTGCTTTTCAACGGCCCTCGGGCTACCCGCGTTGAGGGCCTCGTTCTTGCGTTCGGCCAGGTCGGCCAGGCGTTCGGCCATGGAATGTTCCATGTCGCTGAGGCTAACGCTCCCGGCGCGCCTCCTGAAATTGCGACCGTAAGTCTCCTGACTGGAACCCGTTCTTCTTCTCGACCGAAGAAACCTGGTCTGACCAGGAAGAAGAGATGGAGGCCCGGGGCCGGACGCCCTGAGAGCCGGCCCGACCGCATTGGGGGGAGACGAATGCCGCTTCTGGAGGTGGCGCAAGCCGAGGTTCGTTTCGGCGGCGTGCACGCGCTGCGCGGCGTGAACCTGACCGTCGAAGCGGGTTCCGTCACGGGTCTGATCGGCCCCAACGGCGCCGGCAAGACCACGTGTTTCAACGCCATCTGCGGCCTCCAGACCATCAACGCCGGCCGCATGACCTTCGACGGCACCGACCTGACCGGCCTGAAGCCGCACAAGCGGGCCCGGCTCGGCATCGCCCGCACCTTCCAGCGCCTCGAGATCTTCGGCTCGCTCTCCGTCCGGGAGAACGTCCTCGCCGCGGCCGAGATCCGCCGCCGCTGGTCGCACGACCGCTCCAACGCCGGTGCCAACGCTGATGAGGTCCTGGCTCTGGTCGGGTTGACGCACCTGGCCGCCCGCGGCGCCGACACGCTGCCCACCGGGCAGGCCCGGCTGCTCGAGCTGGCCCGCTCACTGGCCACCCGGCCCCGCCTGCTGCTGCTCGACGAGCCGTCCTCGGGCCTGAGCGACACCGAGAGCGAGGAGCTCGGCGACCTGCTGTGCCAGCTGGCCGAGGCCGGCATGGGCGTCCTGCTGGTCGAGCACGACATGGAGCTCGTCATGCGGGTCTGCTCCGACATCAACGTCCTCGATTTCGGTGCGATCCTCATGGCGGGGACGCCCGCCGAGGTGCGCGCGGACGACCGGGTGCGCGCGGCGTACCTGGGTGCGGCCGACGACCCCGAGGTGCCGGCGGACTCGACCTCGGGCGACGGCGAACTGGCCGGAGCCGGAGCCGGAGCCGGAGCCGCACATGGTTGAGGCCCCCGTCCTGGAGCTCCGCCGGGTGCACGCCGCCTATGGGCAGATCGAAGTGCTGCACGGCATCGACCTGGCCGTGGCCAACGGCGCCGTCCTGGCGTTGCTCGGCCCCAACGGCGCGGGCAAGTCGACCACGCTGCGCGTGGCCAGTGGGCAGATGGAGCCGACGAAGGGGTGCTTCCACGTGCTCGGGCGCCATGTCAATGGCATGCGGCCCGACAAGCTGGCCCGTGCCGGACTGTGCACGCTGCCCGACGGCCGCGGCATCTTTCCCAACCTGACCGTCACCGAGAACCTCCGCCTGATGACGTTCGGCGGCCCGTCCCGGTCGCACGTGGAGGAGATGGCGTTCGGCCGCTTCCCGCGCCTCAAGGAGCGGCGGCACCAGGTGGCCGGCACCCTCTCGGGAGGCGAACAGCAGATGCTGGCCATGGCCCGCACGCTGAGCGTGGAGCCGGCCGTCCTGCTGCTCGACGAGATCTCCATGGGTCTGGCGCCCATGATCGTCGCCGAGCTCTACGGCCTCGTGGCCCAGATCGCGGCCGAGGGGGTGGCGGTCATTCTGGCGGAGCAGTTCGCGGCGACCGCGCTGAGCGTCGCCACCGACGTCGCCGTCGTCGTGCAGGGCCGGATTGTGGCGTCGGGCAAGCCGGACGACCTGCCCGACGACCTGGCCGACGCGTATCTCGGAGGAGCCGCCGCATGAACCGCCGCCCAATGTTCCGCCGGCTGCGTCACCCCGGCCGGCTCCCGGTCCTGGGTGCCGCCGCGCTGCTCCTCGTGGCCGGCGGCTCGGGGTTGTTCGCCGCCGCCGCCCTCTCCGCCGGCCCGGCGGGCGCCGACAGCACGCTGGGGGGCTTCACCGTGACCGGGTTGGCCGAGGCCGTCACGGCCCAGTACGAGCAGCCGAACTTCCCCCTTCCGGCCACGCCCTCGCTCGAGTTCGACGAGGGCTACGCGTCCACCAGCGACAACTTCGGGCCGAGCGGCAGCGCCACCGCCTCGAGCCTCTACCCGGGCCAGGTGGTGGCCAACGCCGGCCCCGAGCTCGCGCTGCTGGTCCCGGGGGCGCCGCTGCCGCCGGCACCGGTATGGCCCATTCAGGCCACCAGTGAGTACCCGCAGGCACCCAACTCGGGCTCGACGGACCAGCCGGGCGTCAACATGGATGCCACCAGCACCACCAACGGGAACACGGCCAGTGCCACTCTGGGCGATGACGCGGCCACCGCCGGCTCGAACGGCGCCGACCCGACGCAGCAGGCACCGTCCAGCTCGGGGAACCCGCTCGCCGGCTCGTCCGTCATCATCGGCGTCGGCAACATGTCGGCGACGTCGTCGTCGCAGGCCCCTGCGGCGTCCGCCACCTCCCAGGCCAGCGCGACCGACGCCGGCATCTCCATTCTCGGCGGCTTCATCACCATCGGCAGCGTCACGTCGACGGCGACCGCCACCTCCGACGGGACGACCGGCAAGGTGACGGGGTCGACCCAGGTGCAGAACATGGACATCGCCGGCGAGCAGGTGTCGGTCGACGCCAACGGGATTTCCGCCGCGGGCCAGAGCACGCCGCTCGCCATTCCGATCTCGACCATCAATTCGGATCTGAGCCAGCTGGGCATCTCCATCTCACTCACGAACCCGACCGACACGGTCAACGGCCCGTCGGCCGCGCGGACACTCGACGGGCTCAAGATCAGCATCGACCTCAAGACACTGGACTCTCCGGTCAACATGCTGGCGGGGCTCTTGCCCGCGTCTCTCACATCCCAACTCCCCGTGGCGTTGCCCGACGACCAGCAGCTCACGCTCGACCTGGCCACCCTGCAGGTGAGCTCGACGGCCTCCCCTTCCTTCGCCGCCGGCAACAGCGGGAACTCAGGCAGCGCGTCGTCGGCCTCGAATTCCTCGAACCCGTCGGCCCTGTCGAGCTCTGACATCACCGGCAACTCGGGGGGGACGCCAGGCTTCACCGGCACCACCGGTACCGGGGGCAGCTTCTCGGGCGGCAGCTCGGGATCGACCCCGACCGGGTCCACCTCGACCTCGGGCAACCCGACGTCCACCGCGTCGGCGCCGACGTCGTCGGTGATCGCGCCGGCCTTCAAGGGGGTCGGGGCGGCGCTCGTCCTCCTCGGCCTGCTGGCCGCCGCCGGGCTGGCCTACGCCTACAAGCGTGCCGAGGACGCCGGCGGGGTGCTTGCCACATCGTGCGCCGACGGTGATCCCCTCATGGAGCGCTTCAACGCAAGCGACGACGACCTCGCTGATTTCGGAGGAACCAACACATGAAGCTGAATCCGTTCGATCGAACATCGCCTGACCCCGGCCCGTTGACGCGGGTGACGGGCGGGCTGCCCGGCGACGTCGTGGGGCCGGAAGACATCCTGGCTATGACGCCGGGGCGCACCGTGCCGCCGGCCTCCGAGCTCGAGCCGTCGACACCGGTGCCGACGCGCCTGCAGCGCCTGGGTGCGGCCATCGACCGGGCCCGTCCCAGTCGCAGCGGTCGCAACGTGCGCAAGTGGATGGAGACGATCGGCATGCTGCTCATCGTCTTCGGCTTCGTGTGCATTTTGCTGGGCTGGTACGGCGCGTCGCACAGCCCGTACCTATACCAGGAGATCCCGTACCTGATCTCCGGTGGGCTGCTCGGCGTGGCGTTGGTCATCGGCGGCGGCGTCTTCGTGCGCTGCGACTGGAGCATGCGTCAGGTCGAAGAGGACCGGCGCAACGCGCTGGCCATCGTCCGTTCCGTCGACCGCCTGGAGCGCATACTGCGCAGCCTCGACGAGACGCGGCGAGTCGAGAACGAGTTTGGGCACGAGCATGAAGAGGTTGTCCGGTGAGGCAGCTTCCGAGGGTGAGGCGCCCGGGCGTTCATCAGCGCTTGGCGGTCGTGCTGTCCGTGTTCGCACTGGCGCTCCTCGCCACTGCCTGCGGGTCCCGGCTGAACGGCAGCCAGGCTGCGCTGGCCCAGGGCTCCGGCTCCAACGGGCGCGCCGGTGGCGGTGCAGCCGGCAGCACGGCCGGCAACACCGGCGCCGGCGACACCACGACCACCGTGGCCACGGCCGCAGCATCGGGCGGCACCGCGGGCACGCCGGGCTCGGCGGGCACGGCCGGTCATGTGGCGACCGCGCCCGGCGCTGCCGCCGCCGCCGGAGGCGCCGCGGCCGCAGCGGCCGGCACCTCGGCTGCCGCGCCCTGTGGGGCCAATGGCAACGTCACCCCGGCCGGCGGCAACGGCGGGGCCACCGCCTCGGGGGTCACGGCCACCACCATCACGGTCGGCAACATCGCCAGCATCAGCGGCGTGGCGCCGGGCCTGACCCAGAGCGCGCAGCAGGCCACCGAAGCCTGGGCCGCCTACGTCAACAGCACGGGCGGCATCTGCGGCCGCCAAATCAAGGTGCAGCCCTTCGACGACGGCAACGACTCGGGGACGAACTACGCCGACGCGCAGCAGGCCTGCTCCGGCGACTTCGCCATGGTGGGCAACGCCTCGGGCTTCGACGACGGCAGTGCGCAGGCCGTGAGCGCCTGTGGCATCCCGACCATGTCCGCCGAGGTCTCGACGGCGGCGGCCGGCAACACGGCCGACATCTTCGGGGCCAGTCCCGGCAACGCCCACTATTGGGCGCTCGGCCCGGCCAACTACCTCAAGACGACCTACCCGGACGCAGTGACGAAGGCCGCCATGATCTACCTCAACGTCTCCGCCACCCAGACCCAGGCCGCCCACGAGACCGCGTCCTACACCGGTGACGGCTTCAAGTACGTCTACAACACGTCGACGACACCGACGAACGCCAACTACGCCGCCAACGTGCAGGCCATGCAGAGCGCGGGCGCCCAGTACGTGACCGAGTACTCGGACGCCTCGTCGGCCGAGCGGCTGCTCCAGGCCATGCAGCAGGCCAACTACGCGCCGCAGGTGGTCGACTGGTTCTCCGAGGAGTACTCGCCTCAGTTCGCCCAGCAGACCGCACCTGAGTCCAACGGCGATCTGGTCCTGATGTCGGCCACCGCCGCCTACTCGGAGGCCAGCGTCAACCCGGGCCTCCAGCTCATGGAGAGCTGGATGAACCGGGTCGCTCCCGGCTACCACCAGGACATCTTCGCCATGCTGGCCTGGTCGGCCGGCCTGGCCTTCGAGCAGGCCCTCAAGGAGGTCGGCCCCGACGTGACCCGGGCCGCCGTGATCTCGAAGCTGCAGGGGATCAGCAACTGGACCGGTGGTGGCGTCACGCCGCCCACTGACATCGGGCAGAAGATCCCGACGAAGTGCTTCTTCTACGTGAAGATCGAGAACGGGGCCTTCCAGCGCGTGTACCCGACCGCCCCCAATACCTACGACTGCAACAGCGGCTACGCCCAGTACTAGGCCGCCCGAAACCCGACCAGAGCCGACCGGACCCAGACCAGAACCATGCACGAATTCCTCGAGTTCACCATCATCGGCATCGTCCTGGGCTCGGCCTACGCCGTCGCCGCCAGCGGCCTCGTCGTCACCTATGCCACCTCGGGCATCTTCAACATCGCCCATGGGGCCATCGGCATGTTCATGGCCTTCGTGTACTGGCAGCTGTCGGTGGGCTGGCACATGAACACCGCACTGTCCTTCGTTCTCACCGTCTTCGTGCTGGCGCCGCTGCTGGGCGCCGTCGTGGAGCGGGGGGTGATCCAATGGATGGACCCGCGCAACGTGGCCACAGCCCTGGCCGTGACGGTCGGCCTGACGCTGCTCTTCTTCGGGCTGGTGAGCAGCTACATCTGGCCGCCGACCGCCCGCGTCGTCCCGCAGTTCTTCGGCTTTAACGGGTTCACCTTCCTGGGCGTCAAGATCACCTGGGAGGAGGTCATCACCGTCGGCGCCGCCGTGGCCATCGCCGTGGGGCTCCGCATTTTCCTCTACCAGACCCGGACCGGCATTGCGATGCGAGGCGTGGTGGACAACCGCAGCCTGATCGGGCTGTTCGGCGGCCGGTCGACCCGGCTCTCCACCCTCAGCTGGTCCATCGGGGCCTCACTGGCCTCGGTGGCCGGCATTCTGGTGGCACCCCGACTGCAGTTGCAGCCGCTCATCCTCACCCTGCTCGTCATCGACGCCTACGCGGCGGCCGTCATCGGGCGCCTGCGCAGCCTGCCCATGACCTTCCTCGGCGCCCTGGTCGTCGGGTTGGCCTCCTCCTACGCCGTGGGATACGTCCCGAGCACGGGGTTCTGGTCCTCCACCCCGGTGCAGGGAACCCTGACCCTCTCGGTCCCGACCCTGATCCTCTTCATCGCCCTGCTCACGCTCCCGATGGACCGCATCCGCAGCGGTACCCCGCAACGCCACGTGCCGCTGGCCCCCGCCAGCTTCTTCCGCACCCTCCAGGGCGGGGTGGTCCTGGTCGTCGCCGTCATCCTGGCCGCGACCTTCATGGATCCGGGCAACGTGGTGAAGCTGGGCATCGGACTGGCCTTCGGTCTGATCTGCCTCTCGCTCGTACCTCTGACGGGCTGGGGCGGCTACGTGTCGATCTGCCAGCTCACCTTCGCCGGGCTGGGCTGCTATGCCATGTACAAGTTCGGCAGCGGAGGCTCCATCCTCGGCCTGGTCATGGCGGCCGTCATCGCCGGCGGCGTCGGGGCGATCATTTCGTTGCCCGCGCTGCGCCTGCGTGGCCTCTACCTGGCCCTCCTGACCATGGCCTTCGCCAGCCTCATGGACAACGCCTTCTTCCCCTGGTCAGCGGTGTTCGGCTTCGACGGCTCGGTCCCCATCCACCGGCCCGACCTCTTCGGCCTGAACGTGAGCTCGGACAAGGCGTTCACCATCTTCCTGGGTGTCGTGTTCGCCCTGTTCTCCATCGCCCTCCTGGCCCTGCGCCGGGGGCCCTTCGGCCGGGTCCTGGTGGCCGCCAAGGACTCCGAGGCGGCCTGCGCCACCCTGGGGCTGTCGCTCACCACGACCAAGCTGGTCGTCTTCACTCTCTCGGCCGCCATGGCGGGCATTGCAGGCGCCCTCTTCGGGGCGGCGGAGGCCGTGGCCGGCGGGACCAACTTCGAGATGTTCGAGAGCCTCCTCGTCCTGGCCGTGGTGGCCATCGGCGGGGCCTCGGTCTGCTCGGGGGCCCTGGCCGGCGGACTGGCCATCGGCTTCCTGCCCGGGAACGCCCAGGACGTCTTCATCGGGGCCGGCACCGTGGCCCTGGCCTTCTACCCCGACGGCGTCCTGCCCCTGGCCTACGCCCGCTTGCATCAGTGGTGGGCCAACGTGACGGCGCCGCTGCGGTCAGCACCGCAGCCGGCACCGGTACCGGTCGAGGAGCGTCCCGGTAAACTGGCAGGCACCCGAGCGGCTTGAGCCGGGGACGGCGGTCCGGCCGCTGTGGGGACGCCCGGCCGCGATTGTCGGAACCCCAGGCAGCCGCTATCATTGAATCCCCTGCCATGTGCAGCTTCGGTCGGCGCGCCAGCGCCACGAACCTGACGGCATATGGGATTCACATTTCTGATTAGCGAGAGGTAGCGCGTGCCCACAATCGCCCAGCTCGTCCGCAAGGGACGGCAGGCCAAGGTGACGAAGACAAAGACCCCGGCCCTGAAGGGCGCGCCCCAGCGGCGGGGGGTGTGCACGCGCGTCTACACGACCACCCCGAAGAAGCCGAACTCGGCCCTCCGCAAGGTGGCCCGTGTGCGCCTGTCCTCGGGCGTCGAGATCACGGCCTACATCCCCGGTGTGGGCCACAACCTCCAGGAGCACTCCATCGTCCTCGTCCGCGGAGGTCGTGTGAAGGACCTCCCCGGTGTTCGTTACAAGGTCGTGCGCGGCGCGCTCGACACCTCGGGCGTGCGCGAGCGCAGCCAGGCCCGCAGCCGCTACGGCGCCAAGAAGGAGTCCTAGGCATGCCCCGAAGTGGACCAGCTACCCGCCGCGAGCTCGCGCCGGACCCCGTCTACCGCTCGGTCCTGGTCACCCAGGTCGTCAACAAGATCCTCTCGTGCGGCAAGCGCACGCTGGCCGAGCGCATCGTCTACACCGCCCTCGAGCAAGTGCAGGAGAAGTCGGGCGGCGACCCGGTGGCCGCGCTCAAGCGCGCCGTAGAGAACACCCGGCCCGAGGTCGAGGTGAAGTCGCGCCGCGTCGGTGGCGCCACCTACCAGGTGCCCGTCGAGGTCCGTCCCCGTCGCGCCACCACGCTGGCCATCCGCTGGCTGACCACGTTCTCACGTCAGCGCCGGGAGAAGACCATGGCCGAGCGCCTGGCCAACGAGATCCTCGACGCTTCCAACAACATCGGGGCCTCGGTGAAGCGCCGCGAGGACATGCACAAGATGGCCGAGTCCAACCGCGCCTTCGCCCACTACCGCTGGTAGTCGGTCGCAGGGACCCCGCGGCGGACCCGGCAACCCCCGCCGCAATCCACACGCACATCCGCACCCACACGATCACGAGCAAGAGATATGGCTGAAGCCCTCCCCACACGCGACTTCCCCCTGGCCAAGACCCGCAACATCGGGATCATGGCCCACATCGACGCGGGCAAGACCACGACGACCGAGCGCATCCTCTATTACACGGGGCGCAACTACAAGATCGGTGAGGTGCACGAAGGCGCGGCCACCATGGACTGGATGGTCCAGGAGCAGGAGCGCGGCATCACCATCACCTCCGCCGCCACCACGTGCTCGTGGCGCGACAACTGGATCAACATCATCGACACCCCGGGCCACGTCGACTTCACCGTCGAGGTGGAGCGTTCGCTGCGAGTCCTCGACGGCGCCGTCGCCGTCTTCGATGCCGTGGCCGGCGTGGAGCCCCAGACCGAGACGGTGTGGCGCCAGGCCAACAAGTACAACGTCCCCCGCATCTGCTTCGTCAACAAGATGGACCGCATCGGCGCCGACTTCGAGCGCACGGTGGCCATGATCAAGGACCGCCTCGACGCCCTGCCGGCCGTCATTCAGCTGCCCATCGGCGCCGAGTCCGAGTTCAAGGGCATCATCGACCTGCTGGAGGAGAAGGCTCTCGTCTGGTCCTCGGACATGGGCGAGGAGTGGGAGACCCTCGACATCCCCGACAACCTGGCCGCCGAGGCCGAGGACGCCCGCCACCAGCTGATCGACGTGGTGTCGAACTTCGACGACACCATCATGGAGAAGTACCTGGCCGAGGAGCACATCACGGCCGTCGACCTGCGTCGCGCCCTGCGCACGGCCACCCTGGCCGCCGCCGTGGTGCCGGTCCTGTGCGGGTCCGCCTTCAAGAACAAGGGCGTGCAGCCCATGCTCGACGCCGTCATCGACTTCCTGCCCAGCCCACTCGACCTCCCCCCGACCGAGGGCCACCGGCCGAACCACGTTGAGGACCTCGAGGAGCGCAAGGCTGACGACAGCGAGCCCTTCTCGGCCCTGGCCTTCAAAATCATGACCGACCCCTTCGTCGGCAAGCTGACCTACGTCCGGGTGTACTCGGGCACGCTGCAGAAGGGCGACTCGATCACCAACTCGACCAAGGACAAGAAGGAGCGGGTCGGCCGCATCCTGCAGATGCACGCCAACCACCGCGAGGACAAGGACGCCATCTTCGCCGGCGACATCATGGCCATCGTGGGCCTGAAGAACACCACGACCGGTGACACCCTGAGCGACCAACGCCGCCCGATCGTGTTGGAGGCGCTCGAGTTCCCCGAGCCCGTGATCCACGTCGCGGTGGAGCCCAAGACGAAGGCCGACCAGGACAAGCTGTCCCGGGCCCTCTACTCGCTCAGCGAGGAGGACCCGACCTTCCGGGTGCGCTCCGACGAGGAGACCGGCCAGACCGTCATCAGCGGCATGGGCGAGCTGCACCTCGAGGTGCTGGTCGACCGCATGCTGCGTGAGTTCAGCGTGGATGCCAACGTGGGCAAGCCCCAGGTGGCCTACCGCGAGACGATCCGCAAGCCGGTCGAGAAGATCGAGGAGAAGTACGTCCGCCAGACCGGTGGCCGTGGCCAGTACGGCCACGTGGTCATCAGCCTGGAGCCCACGGGGCCCGGGGGCGGCTACGAGTTCCTCGACAAGATCAGCGGCGGCGTGATCCCCAAGGAGTACATCCCGTCGGTCGACGCCGGCATTCAGGAGGCGCTGACCTCAGGCATTCTGGCCGGCTACCCGACGGTCGACGTGCGGGTGACGCTGACCTACGGCTCGTACCACGACGTCGACTCCTCGGAAATGGCGTTCAAGATCGCCGGTTCCATGGCGGTCAAGAAGGCCATCCGGGCGGCCAGCCCGACGCTGCTGGAGCCGGTCATGGAAGTGACGGTGACGGTGCCCGACGATTTCCTGGGCGCAGTGACCGGCGACCTCTCCTCACGCCGAGGGCGCATGGAGGGCATGGATCAGCAGGGCACGAGCCACGTCGTCAAGGCGCTTGTTCCGCTCGCCGATATGTTCGGCTACTCTACTGACCTGCGTTCGCGCACCCAGGGTCGCGCCACGTACACGATGCAGTTCCATTCGTACAACCAGGTTCCGGAGTCGATCTCCAAGGAGATCATCGCCCGGGCGCAAGGGGAGTAGACCCCGGCCCGCCCCGGCGCGGACCGGACAGTTTTCAAGATTCTCAGAGCAACAATCGCAGACAAAAAGAGCGTCAGGGCCACCGTGGCCATGACAAGGAGCAGGGAGTAGCCAGGCGATGGCCAAGCAGAAGTTCGAGCGCACGAAGCCACACGTAAACGTCGGGACCATGGGTCATATCGACCATGGCAAGACGACGCTGACCGCCGCCATCACCAAGGTGCTCTCGGAGAAGAACCCGAACACCTCCTTCACGTCGTTCGACAAGATCGACGCCGCGCCCGAAGAGAAGCAGCGCGGCATCACGATCACCATCGCCCACGTGGAGTACGAGACCGACAAGCGCCACTACGCGCACGTCGACATGCCCGGCCACGCCGACTACATCAAGAACATGATCACCGGCGCCGCCCAGATCGACGGCGCCATCCTGGTGGTCTCCGCCGCCGACGGCCCCATGCCCCAGACCCGGGAGCACGTGCTGCTCGCCCGCCAGGTGGGCGTGCCCTACATCGTGGTGGCGCTCAACAAGGCCGACATGGTCGACGACGAGGAGCTCCTCGAGCTCGTCGAGTTGGAAGTACGCGAGCTGCTCAGCCAGTACGACTTCCCGGGCGACGACACCCCCATCATTCAGGTCAGCGCGCTCAAGGCACTCGAGGGTGACCCCGAGTGGACTGAGAAGATCGTTGAGCTGATGGACGCCGTGGAC
>DATCEZ010000161.1:0-42419 GCA_036509775.1 Acidimicrobiales bacterium | reverse complement strand
CGCCCGACGGTCAGGGCTACTGGCTGGTGGCATCCGACGGCGGCGTGTTCACTTACGGCGACGCAGAATACGTTGGCTCGGTGCCGGGCCAAGGCATCACCGCGCAGCCACCTGTCGTCGGCATCACCTCGACACCGACAGGATCGGGCTACTGGCTAGCCGGTGCGAATGGCGCCGTGTACACGTACGGTGACGCGACCTTCCTCGGTGCACCCAATGCGGGTCACCTAGTCGCCCCTGTGTCCGCAATCGCGGGCCTCTAGCTTCACCGCCGTCGGACGTCGATCAGTCTCTTGCCCACCGCCGACTGTTTCTACAGCGATGTGGGCGTCGTTGGTCCGGGCGTTTGGTGCTGAAGCTCCCTCCTGACTCCGCCGTTGGGCAGATGCCGGCGAGCTATTTGTGAATTGGTGACGGTGCGGGTGTGTGCTTTGCACGGTTCGCCGCAAGAGCTGATTTGGCGGCGGCACGTCTTGACTGTGGCGAGGCCTGCTCGGCGCTCAGCGCTGCACGATCTTTATCGGAGAGAGACGCGTAACGAGCCTTCAGGAGCCCGTTGCAGCCGCTTGCTGACAGCGGGCGCGAATAGAGGTAGCCCTGCCCGCAAAAGCATCCGATATCTCGAAGTGCGTCGGCTTGCTCTTGTCGCTCGATGCCTTCGGCAATGCTTTTCATCCCCATCGATGTAGCCAGGTGGCAGATCTCTTCGACCAGCAACATTGAGCGAGTCGATTGAGGGAGTTCCGAGGTGAATGAAATGTCCAGCTTCAAACGATCGAACGGGAAACGGCGGACGTACGAGAGAGATGAGAAGGCAGTTCCGAAGTCGTCGAGTGCCAGTCCTACACCCAGATCTTTGAGTTGCCCAAGGAATTGGATTGTTTGTTCGGTATCGTCGAGAAGGACAGATTCGGTGATCTCAATGACGAGGTCGACCGGATCAATCCCGGCTTCTCTGACTATCCCTGAGATCGTTTCGAAGAGACCGGGATCCGAGAGGTCAGTCACCGACATGTTGACACTCATGAAGAGGCGCGGGCTCGAGGGGAATCGTCGCTGCCACGCCCGCAGTTGTTGCACAGCGTGTTCCCACACCCAGCAGTCGATCTCGACGATAAAGCCCGTCTTGTGCGCGAGCGGCACGAACTCGATGGGGTGGAGGAGGCCTCTTTCTGGGTGTTGCCAGCGAACCAGAGCCTCGAAGCCGATGATGTGCCCATTCTCGAGGTCCACTATTGGTTGATAGTGCAGGACAAGCTGATCGAGTGACGGAAGTGACTCAATCTCTTCACTCGGGACCGGCCGACCGGCGGCCACGTTGAGCACAGCGTCTCGGAGTTCCTGGATTGCTCGGGTCTTGTTGACCCATCCCGAACTGCCAGCTCGTATTGAGGCATAGAGAGCGCCAGGTTGTTCAGCGCCAGACAATGTAATGACCTTGACCTCAGGATGGACCGTCTGGAGAATCCTGATCGCTTCAGGAGCGTCCATGTCCGTCAATTTGTAATCGACGATGACGATATCGGGCCGCTCTTGCTGGGTGACGCCGATACCCTGTTCAGCAGTGAGAGCCGTGCCGACCACGGCGATCTGCGGATCATCACGGAGCAAGCGGACCATGCTCTGAAGAATCATCTCATGGTCGTCGATGAGCACGACGCGAACAACTGGTTTCTCACTCATGACGATCGAGCACGGTACGTACGCTCTCAAGAAGGATCGCCTGGTCGAAGGGCTTCTCAAGCATTAGAAAGTCCGTTCCGAGAACATCTTCTGCCTGTAGTACTGGTTGAGCGTGACCAGACATGAACAAGACTCGGATGCCTGACCTCACCTTTCGCACTTCTTTTGCGACAGTTGGCCCCTGCATCTTCGGCATAATCACGTCGGTGAGTACGAGATCGATTGGCCCAACATGGCTCGCAGCGAGTTCTATCGCCTGAGCGCCGCTCGAGGCAGTAAGGACCGTGTAGCCGCTGCGAGTGAGCATTCGTCCCGTGACTTCACGGAGCGCCTCCTCGTCATCAACGACGAGGATCGTTTCAGTTCCGAGAGGGAGCTTGGGATTCAAGGGTCCATCGCGAGGGTCACCCATGGTCTCGTCTTCTGAGACAGGCAACAGGATGGATATTGAGGTCCCGACACCCTCGTCGGAATAGATCCGTGAATAACCGTCGGACTGCAGCACAATTCCATAGACCGTCGCCAATCCAAGACCGGATCCCTCGCCTCTGGGCTTGGTTGTGTAAAACGGTTCGAATGCTCGATCGCGGACTTCCGCGGACATGCCGATTCCTGTATCACTCACGCGAAAGCGGACGTAGAGCCCTGGCGGCACTCCAGTGACTACGGTCTCGCTTTCTAGGGTCTCAATCACCGCAGTGTCGATGGACAGAGTCCCTCCGGAGGGCATTGCGTCTCGAGCATTGATGGCCAGATTGAGAACGATCTGCTCAATCTGACCTGGGTCTGCGAGGATCATTGGCAGGCTCGGCGCAAGAGTGATGACGAGCTCGATCTGCTCGCCGATCGTGCGACGCAGTATCTGCTCCATCCGGGTGATGGCGCTGTTGAGACTCAGTGCACGGGCCTGAACGATCTCTCTCCGGGCGAACGAAAGGAGTTGGTGGGTAAGCAGGCTGGCACGCTCCGCCGCCAGTTGGATTTGCCTGACGTCCTTGAGTGGCTCCTCCCATTGCACCGCAGAATCATTGGCTGTCGCGGCGGACAGCTCCTCAGCAACGAACGATGCATAGTTCAAAATGACGGCCAAGAGGTTGTTGAAGTCGTGTGCAATCCCACCCGCAAGTTGCCCGAGGCTCTCCAAGCGCTGTGATTGATGAAGCTGAGCCTCGAGTTGCTCGCGGTGCGCTGCGTCTTCAAGCAGCAATCCCTCGGCGACCCTCTTTTCCTCCTCGGCTGTGAAGCGGTCAGCCTCGGCTTCAAGGCGAACACGCTCGGCTTCTTTCTTCTCCCTCTCAGCCGTGATGCGGTCAGCCTCGGCGTGGAGGCGGACCCGTTCGGCCTCTCTCTTCTCTTTCTCGGCGGTCAGGCGATCAGCCTCGGCGTCAAGGCGAACACGTTCGGCCTCTTTCTTCTCGCTCTCCGCCGTGATGCGGTCAGCCTCGGCGTCAAGGCGTAAGCGCTCAGCTTCGCCGCTGACGCGGGCGAGTTCGGCCTCCACTTCAATCCGTGCGGACTTTTCCTCGACGAGGTCCATCGCCTCTTTCAACCCACTGTGGTCATTTGCCGCGGTTGTGACGTCCACCGCTGTACCGATGAGTGCGATCGGGTCTCCATTTTCCAGACCCAGAGGCGTCATCGTCATCAGCACTGTGAGTGCTCTTCCCGAACGAGAGCGACCTTGAAGTTGACGGGTCGATGCGTAGCTATGGCCGGTGAGCGTGTCCATTGATTCGTCGCCGGCCACAAAGGGTGGACTCTCGAGTAGCGCAGAGAGGCAATGACCCAGTGCTTCGTCGGCGCGAAAGCCATAGAGGTCGGTCGCGGCTTGATTCCAGTAGAGAATCGTGGCCTTGAGGTCGGTGACGACGACCGGCTGGGCTAAGGCGTCGAGAATCGGCCGGGCTGCATCCAGGCCAGGCACGTGGCTGGTCACATGGGTGGTCACATGTGCCTGATGAAGATATACACCGTCACGCGTCGGGCCCTTCGAGATGTTGGGCACAGAGAGTCTGCCTCCATCTCATCGTCAGGTCGTCGCCTTGGCTGAAGTCATTCCCCGTAGATCCCGGTCCGAGTCCACGACGCGTTCCTTGAGAACGACGGGGAGAGAGGGGGTCGAGCGAAGGAAGCCGATCTATTGGGCCGTAAACGCTCAGGAGAAAATGTCGATGTCGCGAGACGTCGGAGGCTGAGCCGAGTGACGAACGACGGCGTTAGGCCTGACGGCCGAGGAAGTAGAGGAATTCCGTCTGGAGATCTGCGCCTGCAGGTGGCTCCAGTTTCGGCCCAAAGACGCCCGGCTGCCGGATAGCGGCGTCCATCGGTTTCAGAGCGTCGTAGGCCTGTCGGACCATTTCCTCGTCGAGGCGTTCGTCCGCACCCACGGTCCTGGCCAAGTCCCAGGTGTGCACGAGCACGTCCATGCAGACGAACCGTCCGATGATCTCGCCGACGCGCATTTCCCCGGTCGGGCCGTCGATTTCCGTGTTGAGAGCCTCCGGGTCTCCGGTGATCTCGTCGACCGCTCGAGACGCTTGTTCCCAGGCCTTCTTCGGATCCTCGTCGGCGCCCAAGGGTGCTGGCTCCCCGCCTTTCACGTTGGCGATGATGCGTCGATGGCCGGTGACGATATGGGCGACCACATCGCGGGCGTTCCATCCCTCGCAGGGTGTTTGAGCATCCCACTCGCCAGGGGCGATAGCGCCGACGACGGCGTCGAATCCACTCGACACCAGCCGATATCTGTCTTGGACCTCGGTCATGGTCCGATGGTAGGCGCTTACCGCTCGGGCAGGCTGGCCACAGTCAGAAAGAAATGGTCGATCTGCTGCACCGCCGTCAGGAAGGAGTCAAGCCCGACCGGCTTGGTGACGTAGGCATTGGCGTGGAGGTCGTAGCTCCGCGCAATGTCGTCCTGGGAGTCGGAGGTCGTGAGCACAACCAGCGGGATCCTCCGCAACGACTCATCGCTCTTCACAATCGCAAGGACTTCCCGACCGTCCATTCGGGGAAGATTGAGGTCCAGAAAAATCAAGTCAGGGCGAGGGGCGTCGGTATAGGGAGCCTCCTGCCGGAGGAAGGAGATGGCGGCCTCACCGTTGTCGACGACGTGAAGGTCGTGCAGCACCTTCGCTTCGCTCAACGCCTCCCGCGTGATCGTGACGTCCCCTGGGTCATCCTCCACGAGAAGCAACACAATGGTCGACTCCCGGTCCGCTTGGATCATGTCCGTACCTCCCTCCGTGCCACCGGAAGAGTAAAGCAAATCCGAGTGCCGGTTGAGACCTCGGTGTCGAGCCAGATTTCGCCCCCGTGGAACTCGACGATCTTCTTACAGAGGGCGAGGCCGATGCCGGTCCCCGGATACGCATCCCGACCGTGCAGGCGCTGAAAGATCACGAACACTTTGTCGGCGAATCGGGGTTCAATTCCGATGCCGTTGTCACTGATGGAGAGCAGCCAGGCATCGCCCTCTCGCCGCGCGTCGATGTCGATCAGCGGCGCCGTCGCAGATCGGAACTTGACCGAGTTGCCAATCAGGTTCTGCCACAGGGAGGTCAGGAGAACCGGGTCGCCGACGATCTGCGGCATGTCGGGTGCAACGTTGACGGTTGCCTCCACCTCGCGCAGTGCGATATCGAGGTTGTCCAAAGCCGCGGTGATCGGCTCGGCCAACGGCGTCAGCTGGAAGCGGTCGGCGTACCGCTCGACCCTCGAGAAGGCCAGGAGGTCGCTGATGAGCTGCTGCATCCTCGATGCGCCGTCGACGGCGAAGCCGATGTACTCGTCGGCGCGCGCATCGAGCTGACCCTCGTAGCGTTGTTGGAGGAGCTGGACGAAGCTGGTGACCTTGCGCAGTGGCTCCTGGAGGTCGTGCGAGGCGACGTAGGCGAACTGCTCGAGCTCCTGATTGGACCTGTCCAGCGCGATATTGCGCTCGGCAGTCTCAGCTCGAGCCGACTCCACCTCGCCGAGCTCTTGAACGATCCGAATACGCATCGCCTCAATGTCGGAGGTAAGGGCGCGGATCTCCGACGGCCCGGTGACGCTGATCGGATGGGCGAGCTCACCCGAGGTGACCTGGCGTGCATCCTGTGTCACGGACTCGAGCGGCCGGGTCACCCACCTCCGCAATGCGACCGACACCGCAATGGTGCCGCCCACCAGGAGCACGAGTCCGACCAGGAGGACGATGACCAGCTCCCTCGTGGCTGTATTCACGTTGTCGCCGTACTGCTGACGGCTCGCGGACAGCTGGTCGTTCAGTGTCGTGAACGCCGTCCGGACACGATCGAGCAGCGTCTTGCCTTGGGCGAGCTCTTCTGGAGTTGCGTAGGTCGCGTTGCCAGCAGCCGTCGCCTTGAAAGCCGGGAGGGCCCAGTTCGTCTGCCAGATCTGCCCGAGGTGTTCGGCCCGCTTGGCGGACCGCAAGAGTGCGGGTTGATCGGCCAGAGTGGTGTTCAATTGCTTGGTGGCCGACGTCTGCTCTTTGAGCCCGGATATAGCGGGGCTCAAATAGGCGAAGTTGCGCCCCAGGATGTAGCCACGGATGCCGGTCTCCTCGTCGACGTACGCCAGCAGGAGCTGGTCGGCGCTCAGACTGGCCGGGTCGATCTGGTTCAGCAGGCGGTGGCGGGCGTCGGACAGATTCAGGAACGCCGCTGTCGAGAACGCCGTGATCGCAACGATCGCCACGGTCAGGACGACGATCAGGATGTTCAATCGCGCTCGAAGGCTCTGCACCATGGTGGCCTGGTCCTTGTCCGGTACTGCTGTCGACGACTTCAGGCTGTCTGTTGCTTGCGCAACCAGTGCGTCGAAGTCGAGAGCAGCAGGAGGGCGACATCGTCGCGCAGCGGCGCCCCATTGGCGCGCTCGGCACCCAGTATCAGCTGATCGGCCAGTGATTCGAGGTCTCGTGTCTCCGTGAGCGCTTGACGGGCCAGGCGTGCGAGACCCGTCGTCTTGAATCGCTCACCCTCTCCGGCTCCGGCCCGCCCTTCGATGATCCCGTCCGTGAACAGGACGAGGGTCCATTCGGGCCCGAGCTCCACCCGATTCGCCGGCCATTTCGAATCGTCGAACACGCCCAGCAGAGGGCCGTGGGCCTCGGCCTCCAGTTCGAAGACATCGCCGTCGGCGAGGAGAAGAGGAGGCGGATGTCCGGCTAGATACATCTGCGCATGCTGCCTGTCAGGATGCAGTTCGATGTCACAGACGGTGGCGAAGATGTGATCCTGTTGCCGTTCCGCCTCAATGACACGATGAAGGCAGGAGAGCGTGATGTCGGGGGGTTGACGGGCGAGGACGAGGGCGCGCCATGCGACGCGTAGTGCGACACCGAGAGCCGCCTCGTCAGGGCCGTGGCCGCACACGTCGCCGACTACTGCACGAATCGATCCGTCTTCCAGCTCAATGGCGTCAAAGAAGTCACCGCCCAAGAGAGCTCTGCTCCCGCCGGGCCGGTACCGCGTCGCCCAACGGACAGCGCCGTCATGCAGGATCGGCCGCGCCAGCAATCCTCGTTCGAGTCGGGAGTTTTCGGCGCGGCTCAGTTCGGCCTCGCGCAATCGCTGCGCCGCGTCCTCGCCCCGCCGTCGAGCGATGGCATAACGAAGTGACCGGGCCAGCGTCTCCGCCGTCACTGCTCCCTTGGTCAGGTAGTCCTGCGCTCCTTGTTCGAGGGCCAGCGCGCCGCGGGGCTGGTCGTCCAGGCCGGTGAGGACGACCACGGCGAGCCCGGGGTTGAGCTCGAGCAGCGTGTGAAGAGCATCGAGGCCCTGGGAGTCCGGCAGGCCCAGATCGAGGAGCGCACACTCGAACGTCGAGGCGACGATCCGACTGGCTTCGGCCATGTCCTGGACCCAGGTAAGTTCGTGGGGATCGAAGCCCATGTCGAGCAGCTCGCGCACCAGGTAGGCGTCGCCCGCATCATCCTCGATGAGAAGGATCCGAATGGCGGGGGCGGACTGGGCGCTGGTGAGCGAAACCTCCTGCATGGCGCAGACATTGTCTCCTTTGGAGCCGCCCTTCTCAAACATGGGCTCTTCGGCGGGCTTGCAATCCCCATTCCTAGGCGAAACGGCCGGATCGGCCGAGACTGCGCCGGATGAACCGGCGCGCCGACCGGCGGGCGCGCTATGGCGCCTCGACGGATTGCCCACGTCGTTGTTCGAGGGCCGAGCGGAGCGCTGCCGCCGCCCCGGCTCGCATCGCCGTCTTGGTCCGCTGATAGCTGAGCGGCTCCAGCCCGGCGAAGTGTCCCGCCATCTCGATGGCACGGGATTCGAGGTGGTCCGAGGCCACGACCTCGTCGACGTAGCCGGCCTTCTGTGCAGCCACCGCGTCGTAGAGGCTGCCCCGGAGGATCTGGTTGTAGGCCGCAGGCAGGAGTCGGTAGCGGGCCAATTCCAGGACGAACGGAGAGAGCTCAATCCCGATGGTCGTCTCATTGAATCCGATTTTGACCGGAACATCACCGACGAGGACGTGATCAGCCGGGAGGAGGAGGAGCGTCCCCGCGGCGATGGCGTGACCGGTGCAGCACACGACGACGGGGATGGGTGCTTCGAAGATCTTCAGCGCAAGGCTCAGCCCGGCCAGGACCAGATTCTTTCTGGCGGACGCATCGCCGCGCATGACGGAGAGGTCGAAACCTGCGGACAGAAACCCCTTCCTGCCGACGATCAACGCCGCCCGATCCTGCGCGATGGCGACATCGAGTGCATCTGAAAGGGCGGACAGCAGCCCTTCGTTGAATGCATTGGCTTTGCCGTCATCGATCCGGATGGTCGCAACGGATTCCGCCTCCTCGAACGACACGGTTGCGGTCCCTGACATCAGCTGCTCACGGCCTGCTTCGAGTCGCGGTAGGCGTCGACGACGGGTCGTAGCTCATCTGGCGTGCACCCGTGCAAAATGACCCCGTCGCAACCCAATGCGAGTTGATTTCGCACAGCTGCAGCGCATTCCGCCGAGCTTCCGGTCGCGCTGGGGGCGAGCCACTCGGACGGGATGAGGGTCGCCGCGTGCGCCAGCTGATCGGGTGTCGCGACGGCGTCGAGGGCTCCGCCCACGCCCGAGATCACGGGATCCTTCAGAAACCGCTGGAGCACCTCGGGGTCCCATCCGTTCGTGCGAACGAGAAGGTCGCCGTAGCCCTGAAGGTAGGTGCCGAGGCGCCCAACCGACCTCTTCAACCGAGCGTCCTCGGGCAGATGGTCGCCGATGGTGGCAAAGCAAGACCAGACATTGACGTCGGCAGGATCGCGTCCGGCCTCTTCTGCGGCCCGATTGACCACCTTGACGCAGCGAGCGGTCGTCTCGTCGGTGAAATAGGTATGCAGCACCACGTCATCGAAGAGCCGTCCGGCTAGTTCCAGCGTGTGGTTGCCGAATGCGACCAGACAGAGGGGAAGGTGCTCGTCGAGCGATCCATCGAGATGCAGCACCGGATACGAGCCCGCCGGTCCATTGTGGCCAATGATCACCTCGCCGCGGAAGAGCCGCCGCATAAGAGTCGCAAAGTCCTCCATCTGCGCTGTCGTGATGCGATCGATTCCGTAGGCGTCCTGCATCGGGGCGATCCCTCGGCCGAGGCCGAGAGTGAAACGCCCATCGGTCAAGCTCTGCATGGTCAGAGCGAACCCGGCGGTGACCATGGGGTGACGGGTGTTGTGATTGGTGGCCGCAGTGATGAGTCGGATGCGCTCACTCATGGCGCCTGCTGCACCGGAGAGGACGGCCGCTTCCTTCTTGTTGTAGCGCTCGGAGATGAACGCCGCTCCGAGTCCCAGCTCCTCGGCGTCCTTGACCTCAGCGATGATGTCGCGCGCGCTCTGGGGCTGCCCGGCGAGTAGGTAGCACGCCAGCTCGTCGAGAACGTGCGCGGGCGGATCGGTGCTCATGGCACGTCGTGTGTCGCAGGACCGGCCATTCGCCGAAACGATAGTCGGAGCGACGATTCCCGCCTCTGGGCGCTCCTCGTTGCCGGGCGCAACCACTCCGGGCCACTGCTCGGCCGGAGTGGACGTGGGATACATTCGGAGGATGGATTCGGTCGGATGGAAGCCGCTGCCGTACGACGCCTGGGCGGCCACCTGCGACACCCTGCACGCGCATGCTCAGCTCCTGGGCAAACTGGCTGTCGCGCTGGCTCCGCCGGAACCACAACTTCAACACGCCGCCCTCCGACTGACCGCTCGGGGCTGGGAAACCCTGCCCCTGCCGGCACCGGATGGGTCCGGTGCGCTTGTCGTGGCGTTGGATCTCCACCACCACGACAACGTGGTGGAGCACAGCGACGGACGAACGGAGCGAGTCCATCTCGGGCCGAACCGGGCGGTGGGCGAAGTGACGCGAGACGTCTTGGGCGCCATCGGTCGCATGGTCGGCCCGGTGCGGATCAATCCGACGCCTCAGGAGGTGGCGTGGACGGCCCCACTCAATGAGGACGACGAGCACAAGACCTACGAGCCGGATCAGGTTGCCGCGTACTTCGCGGCGGCCACCCGTGCCGCGCTGGTCCTTGCCGCACTCCGTGCGCCGTATCGTGGCCGGTGTTCACCCGTGAACGCCTGGTGGGGGACATTCGACCTGGCCGCCAGCCTGTATTCAGGCCTCCAGGTCGATCCGCCTTCGCAGGAGTTCATCATGCGCAATGCCGGCAGCGCCCAGCAGATTGAGGTTGGCTGGTGGCCGGGTGATCCTCGACACCCGATGCCGGCCTTCTTCGGGTTTGCCTCGCCGGCTCCCGGTGGTTTCGCAGACGGGTCCTTGACGTCGGCCATGGGTCGTTGGAGCGAAGAACTTGGCGAGTTCATCCTCGAGTGGGATGACGTGATCAC
The DNA here is from genome assembly GCA_036509775.1 of Acidimicrobiales bacterium. Classification (GTDB taxonomy): domain Bacteria; phylum Actinomycetota; class Acidimicrobiia; order Acidimicrobiales; family RAAP-2; genus Bog-473. The sequence goes on along the minus strand of DATCEZ010000161.1, from coordinate 31,887 downwards.
AAGTCCCGATCCACATGCGGTGGCGCTCGAGTTTGCTCGAGCCGTTGTGGCACATGCCTGCATGAAGTGTGAGTGGGATCCCGCGCTTGCAGCGAGCGCGCAGGGAGTTCCCCCGCCGTTGAGCTGACCGCGGCATGCCGTGCGGCGGCACTCGCGGGCGCAACTGCCTCGGTGCCCTCACTCCGAAGATGATCGGCCGGGAGGTCGCAATCGCTCCGAGGCGCCGATGAACGCATCGACCAGCGTGCTGTAGTTCTCGGCGACGGCGACGGCGACGGCGACGGCGTCGACCAGGCCCTCGCCCGAAAGAGTGCCGGCGAGATGCCGACGAAGAGACTCTTCCCAGATGGTGGGGCCCACGGCAAAGCCGACGAAGTCGCAGCGGGCTCCCACGGACAACCAGTGCTCGACCCGACTGAGGGGGGCATCCCGGCCCAGAACGATGCACACCGCCGGATGGTCGCTCTCTGCCGCCACCGCGGCGAGCACGACATCCGCCCCGGCCTGTGTCTCGTAGCCTTCGAGCTTCCAGATGGTCGGGTACACGGCGCCGGCGTAGAGCTCAGCGATGACCTGGGCGGTCAACCCCGGGCGCTCCTGGGCATCGAAGCCGGCCTGATCGCCGTGGGCCGCCAATTGCGCGGGCGTGGGCGGGACGAGGAGCTCAATGATCCAGCGACGGTTCGTGCGCTCCGCCCACTGCGAGACCATGGCCAGCCGATCGATCTGGGTGCGCCGCAAGGACTCGTCACCGAGTGGATTGAAGCGCACGAGAAGCTTGAAGAAGTCGGGGTCGAAGGCCTCGACGTGCTCGGCGAATTGGTCGCCGAATTCCAGCTCGAACACTCTCGAGCCGCTCTTCTCGATCGGCATCAGCAGCACGACCCCGTCCGAGCTCGTCCAGAACGGAACGCTGAAGACGTACAAAGGCTTCCCGCACGGCATGCCCACCACACAAGCTGCGACCATCAACGCCGACTTGCTGACCTTCTTCAGGGAGGGCTGGCCCCTCCGGAGAGCCAGGAAGGCAGCACGGCGAGGCCCTCCCAGAGACGTCCCGTCCGCCCAACAGACGCCCAATTCCCGACAATCGTGGCTGCCAGCAACCCCACTTTCCCCACGCCCTAAAGATCGACTTTGGGTCGGACGACACCTCTGAAGTCACCGTGCTGTGCCGGCCTCACCAGAGGACCGGCAATCCACTTGACCGAGGGGGTTTCGTGATGGTCACCGAGGAGGAATGGTCCGGAGAGGTCGCCCGGTCGGCCCGCTTCCGCCTGATCAGTCCAGTCATCGCCCTCGGTGCGTTCGCGCTCATCTTCGTCCCCTGCATGATGGCGGGGCAGGCTCTGGCCTCGGGCATCTACGCCGACCTGGTCGCGGTCGGGATCCTGATGGCCATCATGCTGCCGCTCGCCTTCGTGCTCGTCGCCTTCGGCGAGCGCAATCAACGGCGGACCGATGAGAAGGTGCGCCATCTCAACATCGAGCTCAGCGGCGCCGTGGCTGACGCCGAGCGTCTGAACTCCGAACTGAGCGCCGCCATGTCCGACGCCGACCGTCAGGCCGAGGTACGTGACGCCCAGGTGCAGCGGCAACGCTTCGAGAGCCGGCTGGCCAACGCGCTGGACATGGCCGAGGGTGAGCCCGAGGTCATTGAGGTGATTGAGCGGTCCTTCGCGACCGTGTTGCCGGAGGCTCCGGCCGAACTTCTCCTGGCGGACAACAGCCACGCGCACCTCCACCGCATGGCGGCCGTCGGTCCCGAGGGACAGCCGCCGAGCTGCGGCGTGGACTCGCCTGACCGTTGCCCGGCCGCGCGTCGCGCCCAGATCCAGGTCTTCGCCGACAGCGACCACCTCGACGCCTGTCCCAAGTTGCGCAACCGCCCCGAGGGCCGCCTCTCGGCGCTCTGCGTGCCCGTGTCGATCATGGGGCGCACCGTGGGCGTAATTCATGCGACCGGCGAGGCGGGCGCAAAGGTGGAGGACGATCGGGTCGACGACCTGGCCACGCTGGCCAAGTTGGCGGGAGCGCGTATCGGCCTGCTCAGGGTCATGGCCGAAACGCAATTGCAGGCCTCGACCGACACACTCACCGGACTGTTGAATCGGAGGTCCTTCTCCGAACGGGTCGCGGCGATCCCCGCTCATCTCTACCCCGTGGCGATGGCCATGGCCGACCTGGACCATTTCAAAATCCTGAACGACACGTATGGACACGAGACCGGCGACCGGGCCCTACGCCTCTTCACGCGTGTCCTGCGCGACTCGCTACGGACCAGCGACATCGCATCGCGTTACGGCGGCGAGGAGTTCGCGATCGCCTTCCCGGACTGCTCCGCGGTCGACGCAGCCCGGGCGCTCAACACCGTGCGCTCTCAACTCGACGCGGCCATCACGGTGGGTGGTCTCCCGAAGTTCACCGTGAGTTTCGGGGTCACCGAATGCGAACCGGGCGAGGAACTGGCGGCGATCCTCAGGCGAGCGGACGACGCCCTGTTGCAAGCCAAGCATGCGGGACGGGACCAGGTCGTATTGCATGACGCCATGGGTGAGCCAGCGATTGTGCCGAGTGGCGGTCGTGAGGGTGTCATCCCGCTTCTCGAGGACGACTTTCAGCCGGTCGAATAGAGCACGGCCAGGGCGGGTCAGACCCAGATCCTGGCCGCTGTCCGGCGCGTCCCACGGAAGTTCTTCGACTGGTCCAACAACCTGAAAGGCGTGCTGCCGAACACATGGAGCACAGGCATCACCTGGAACGCCGAGGACTGGAGCATCAGCTCCTGATCGGATGCAACGTGGGGCTCAGGCCGGGATCGACTGGGCGAAACGGAACACCTGGTCGGGGTCGTATTTCCGTTTCACCTGTTGCAGGCGGGGCAGGTTGGACCCGTAGTAGGCCTGCTGCCAATTGGTCAGGGTGGGGTCGATGTAGTTCTGATAGGAACCCTGACTCGCCGGCGCGAAAGCCTGCTGCAGATGGTCGAGCCATTCGGCGGCAGTCGATTTCTGGCTCTGCGACGGGGGCGCTCCCGCATACGTGACGGAGTACTGGGCGCACGTCACGGCTGACCGGTGGACGAACGCGGTGTCGCCCGCTCCGACCTGGTTGATGACGCCGCCGTACCCGTCGAAGACGACGCCGGCACCGGCGCCGGGCAGCGAGGAGGGGAAGGAGGACAAGGCAGAGGTGATGGTCTGCACGGTGCTGCCGGAGAGAGCGCCACCGACGTAGGAGGACTTGGCGACGAACGGCGACTGGACCGGCACCGCACACTGGGCCACCGTCTCCCCTTCGCAGCCGGCTTCAATCATGGTGGCCGCGAGGTACTCCTCAGGTCCGACGAAGCGGGAGGTCGTCCCCGTGCCGACGGCGGTGGTGAGGGGGGCGAGTGCGTCGGTGCATGCGCTCCGCGAACCGACGAAGACGCCGGTCACCTTGACCAGACCACTGCCAACGGACCCGCTGCTGTAGAGCTGGCAGTTGGCCCAGAGCTCGTTGGGTGCGGACTGGATCCACTGGAGCCACGCGCTGAGCACGTCACCGGCAGCGCCCCAGGGCCACTCGAGCGTGAAGAGCGTGATCGCCTCGGGAATGGGTTGCGTGCGGAATTCGAATGACGTCACGACGCCGAAGTTGCCGCCCCCGCCGCCCCGGCAGGCCCAGTAGAGGTCCTCGTCCTGATTCGGCCCGCACTGGTGCACGGTGCCGTCCGCGGTCACGAGCTCGACGGACTGGAGCTGGTCGCACGTGAGCCCGTAGGCGCGGGCGAACACGCCGATGCCGCCACCCAGGGCCAGGCCGGCGATGCCCACCGTCGGGCACGAGCCGCCGGGGAGCAGCCGGCCCGCCGCCGCGAGTTGGTTGTAGACGTCAATGAGGGTGGTGCCGGCCCCCACCGTGGCGAGCCCTCCGCCACCCACGGACACCGTGTCCAGGTTCGTGACGTCGATGACGAGGCCGGGACAGGACGAATAGGCGGCGTAGCTGTGGCCGCCCGAGCGCGCCGCCACCGGCACATCAGCGTCGCGGGCGAAGGCGAGGCAGCGCTGCACGTCGCCGGCCGATTGGCACTGGGCGATCGCCGCCGCCTGTTGCGCGTAGACGCTGTTGTACAGGTGGCCGGCCGCGGTATAGCCGCCGTCGCTGGGGAGGAGCAGCATGCCGCTGAGCGACGCGGCGAGCTTCGACCAGTCGGGTGGGCCGTGGTTCGCCGTCGAGGTGGAGGTGCCGCCGCCCTGATTGTGCGGACTCGAGGTGGCACACCCGGCCACCGCTGCACCGGCGAACACGCCGGACCCGAGCACGGTGGCCCCGCGCAGAAAGGTGCGGCGATCCATCAGGTCCGCGCTGCTTCCGCCACGTCGCGAGCGCCTTCGGCCATGGTGGCCGAGGTTAGGTCACGGTCTGACTCAGGCGGTGGGAGTCACTGCTTTCCCGTTGGCCGTCAAGGTCACCTCGACGTTGCCCCGGGTGGCGTTCGAGTACGGGCACACCTCGTGCGCCGCGGCCACGATGGCGACGGCCCGCTCGGCGTCGGTGATGCCCGGGAGCGAGACATTGAGCCCGACGGCGACGTTGAAGCCGCGGTTCTCGGTCGTGATCAGGCCGACCTCGGACTCGATGGAGACCTCACCGAGGTCCACCTTCTCGCGACGTCCCACGACTCCGAGCGCCCCCTCGAAACACGCGGCGTAGCCCACCGCGAAGAGCTGCTCGGGGTTCGTGCCGCGGCCGGCGCCCCCCATTTCCGTCGGCGTGCGGAGTTGCACGTCCAACGCCCCGTCGTCGGTCACCCCATGTCCCTGCTCGCGCCCGCCGGTGACGTGGGCCCGCGCGGTGTAGAGCACCTTGGCCATGGTCGGCTCCTCTCGATCGTCTTCCTTCGACCCAATGTAAAGGGAGAAGTCGGCGACCGCGCCGGCCGGGCTGCTCCTCAGAACCCCAGATCGACCACCGGTCGCTCCAGGGGGTTCACGTTGACTTCGCGCAGCGCCGGGGCGAGCTCGTCGTCGGAGAGCCCCGCCAGGTAGCCGTCGAGGGTGCGCTCGAAATTGGCGATGCCGCCTTCGATGCCCTCGGAGAGACGCATGAACTCGAAGCCCTTGTTGTGCAGGCCCCGCTGTTGGCGCGGCAGGTTGGAGAAGTCCTGGGTGGGGATCGGGGGGACCCGTGGATCGTCGTGGTCCCAGACCTCGGGCCGCGGCGGCACCGGTGGCTCCTCACCTTCGGGGTAGCGGGTGAGCGACCAGATCTCCATGAGGGTCTCCTCGGGCCCGAGCGGCCGGAAGCGATAGGCCGAGGCACTCGAGTACATGGGCAGCACGAAGTAGTGGGGGAAGCAGTAGTACATCGTCTCGCCGATGCCCCGGGCCGCCAGCTTGTTGAGGTCGGGGATGTCGGCGCCACGGTCGGTGTGCCAGGCCACCACGGCGTCGTTCAGGGTGCGGTGCCACCGCTCCATGGCCCCGTCGGGGTCCTTGGGCAGCTCCATGGTGCGCTGGCGTTCGGCGACGGCCACGTCGTTGGCATGGACCATGCCCGCCATGCCCTCGCTCATGACCTTGAGGTAATGCAGCTCGGCGTCGATGAAGACCTCGGGGTCGAAGGCGGCGGGGTCCTTGGGTGCGAAGCGCTTGGGGATGACCAGCTCGGGGTGGGTCTCGATCACGTGGTACTGCTCCAGAAAGGCCTCCTGCGCCAACTTCCAGTTGACCGGGAGCCTGAAGGCGTGCCACCACTCGGCCCGCATGGCCTCGACCTTCCAGGCGTCGAGGATGGTGGCGAAGGGCTCAATGCAGCTGCGCAGCGGCGGGGCGTCATCGGAGAGGTTGATCCACGCACAGCCACCCCAGAGCTCACAACGCACCGGGACCAGGTCGATGGCGCCCGGCTCGAGGTTCTGCTCGGAGAAGGACTTGGCCCGAGAGATAAAGGTGTTTTTGCCGTCGAGGCCGTAGCACCAGCCGTGGAAAGGGCAGGTGAAGCCGGACTTCAACGTCCCGCAGCCCTCCACGACCTTGACCCCACGGTGGCGGCACGCGTTCTCGTACGCCGCCACCGTGGTCTCCGACGTGCGCACCACAATGACGGAGCGGTCGAGGATCTCGTACTCGACGAAGTCACGCACACCGGGGATCTCTTCGAGCCGGCAGGCCATCTGCCAGACCCGGGGCCAGAGCCGCTCGGCCTCGAGGGCGAAAAACTCAGGGTCGTAGTAGCGCTCTTTAGGAATCTGGTCGGAGACCACGACCTCGTGGGGGATGCCGAGAGCGCTGTGGCGGCGGTGGTCGAGGGTCATGACGTCGTCCTCTCCTTCGTTCGGTGCGCCCGGGCTCGAATCGTTCCGTGCAGAGCCGGATCGCTTCGGCACCATTTGCTACGAGACCGTAGTGTCATGGCATGCAGACGCAAGAGCTCCAGGGAAAAGTTGCCGTCGTGACGGGCGGAGCGGGCGGCATCGGGAAGGCGACAGCCGAGCTGCTCGTGGTCGAAGGGGCCAGTGTGGTCATCGGGGACGTCGACGCCGAGAGCGGGCAGCAGCTGGCCGACAGCATCGGCGACGCGGCTGCCTTCAAGCAGACCGACGTCAGTGAGGCGGACCAGGTGCAGGCGTTGGTCGACTTCGCCGTCGATCGCTTCGGCGGCCTGGACATCATGTTCAACAACGCCGGGATCGGCAGCCCCCTCAAGCGGTTCCTGCCGGACGACCTCGAAGACTTCTCCCGGATCATGAACGTGAACCTCTTCGGCGTTATCGTCGGCTCCCAGCGCGCGGGGCGCTACATGAAGGATCACGGCGGGGGATCGATCATCAACAACGCCTCGATCGCCGCCATCAACGCGGGCACCGGCATGATTTCATACCGGGCGTCGAAGGCGGCCATCGCCCACGCCAGCAAGTGCATGGCCATCGATCTGGCGCCCTACAACATCAGGGTCAACTGCCTGACGCCCGCCCATATCCGCACCGGGATCACGACCTACGAGATGGGGCCGGTTTTGAAGTACATGCAGCCCTTGGGGCGCGAAGCGCAGCCCGAGGACGTAGCCAACGCTGTCGTCTGGCTTTCCAGCGACCGCGCGGCACAGGTGACCGGCGTCGTGCTGCCCATCGACGGCGGGACCACGGCCGGGCCGCCCTATGCGCAGACGAAGCTGATCATGTCGACGCTGCGACCCCCGGAGAGCGGGGACACGTCTCCGTCCTGAAGTGAGCGGTCCCGCCATGCTCCTCAGCCGGCTGGAGTGAACTCGAGATTGAGGCTCTGAAGGCCACGCAGGAAGAAGGTCGGGAGGTACTCGTAGCGGCGAGCGTCCGCCGGACCGTGGTGCTCTTCGGAAATGGAGATGTCCGCCGTGCGGTCGAGGAAGCGATTGAGCGTGACCCGGCCCTCGGCGCGGGCGAGCGGCGCTCCCGCACAGGTGTGGATCCCGTGCCCGAAGGCGATGTGCTGCCGCGCGTTCGGGCGGTCGATGTCGAACTCGTCGGGGTGATCGAACACCCGGGGGTCCCGGTTGCAGGCGCCGGGGATGAGCATCAGTGATGCCCCGGCCGGGATGTCGACACCGCCGAGCTGCGTGGCGACGCGGGCCATCCGGAACTGGGTCCGCAGGGGGCTCTCGAGCCGGAGGGTCTCCTCAATGAAGTTCGGGATCTTCTCGCGGTCAGCCCGCACGGCCTCTTGGAGGTCGGGCCGTTCGCCCAGCATGCGCAGCGCGAACGAGAGCAGGCGCACGGTGGTCTCCTGGCCGCCGGCGAAGAGGTTGGCGGCGATCAGGGCGGCGTCCTTGGCCTCAGGGGTCGAGCCGTCGGGGAACGTGGCGGTGGCCAGGCCGGTGAGGACGTCGTTGCGCGGGGTGCGCCGGCGATCCTCGATGTAGTCGTTGAAGCGCTCGTAGAGGAACTCCAGGGGTTTGTGGCCGACGTCCTGGTGCGCGGTCGAGAGCCGCTCCCGGAACAGCGAGTGGTCCGACTCGGGCACGCCTTCGAGGTCGGCGATGACCGTCAGGGTGAACGGCTCGGCGTACGAGCCGACCATTTCGAACGACCCGTCCTCGAAGAACGCGTCGATGAGGCGGTCGGCGAACTGCCACATGAAGTCCTCGTTCTCCTTGAGGCGCTTCGGTGTGATGAGCCGCATCAGCAGATGCCGGTGTGCCGTGTGGTTCGGCGGGTCGAACGAGGGGAGCTGGTCGCTGAACGGGAGCTCGTTGCGGTACTGCACAATGAGGTCGCTGACGTCGTCGCCCTCCATCGGGACGGGGAACTTGACGAACGATCCGCAGACCACGTTGCACGACGAGTACGTCCCCGACGGCAGGTCGTTCTCGGGGAACGTGGCCGGGTCGCCGTAGATCGCCATCGCCTCGGGGTGGCCGGTGATCATGTACATGCCGAAGTGTGGCTCCCGCCACACCGGACCCTGCTCCCGCACCCAGTCGAAGTAGGGGTACGGATCATTCTGGATGGCCCGATCCGTAATGAAGTTTGCCTTCTCGAACTCGCTCATGCGCCTTCCTGCGTCTCCCTGTGCCTGCCTTCGGAGCCTACGATCGCACCATGCGCATGGAGATCGAGATCGACCGCGACTCGTGCATGGGTTCGGGCAACTGCGTGTACGCCGCGCCGGGGGTCTTCGAGCTCGACGACGATTCCATTGCGCGCGTCGTCGACCCCGACGCTGCGACCGAGGACGCGATCGTGACGGCGGCGCGCCAGTGTCCGACGCATGCCATCACAGTGCGCCGGGACGGCGAGGCGTTGACCTAGGACCCATTCCCTCACGAGGCGGGAGCCTCGGTCCGCGCCTCGGTCCGCGCCTCGGTCCGGGCCTCGGTCCGGGCGGCGTGCCGGGCGGCCACGTAGCCGAAGACCATGGTGTTGGCGATGCTCGCCCCCGGACCGAGGTAGTGGCGGCCCATGACGGTGGCGGTGCCGTTGCCGGTGGCGTAGAGCCCGTCGATCACCCGACCGCCCTGGTCGACGACCCGCGCGTCCTCGTCAGTCAGGAGGCCGCCACAGGTGCCGATGTCACCGGGCACGACCTGGCAGGCGTAGAACGGGGCCTCGTCAATGGGCCCGAGGCAGGGGTGGACCTTGTGGTTCGGGTCACCCAGCGCCCGGTTGTAGGCGGACTCACCCCGCCCGTAGTCGGGGTCGATGCCCCGCTCGGCGTTCTCGTTGAAGCGCTCGACGGTCTCGGTCAGGCCGGTGGGATCGATCCCGCACATGACGGCGAGGTCCTTCAGCGTCCAGGCCTGCTTGAGCATGCCGCTCTTGAGCAGCTTGCGTGGGAACCGTCCCGGCGAGGAGCGCTGGTGCGCGTAGCGCTTCCGGTAGCGGTCGTCGAAGACCAGCCAGCACGGGACCGCCTTGCTCGTCTTGTCCCGGGCGTACATCGCCTTGCCGACTTCCATGTAGGAGTTGGACTCGTTCACGAACCGCTTGCCTGCGGCGTCGACGTACATGGTGCGCGGCCGCTGGCGGGCCTGGTCGAGCGTCGATTGCCCGAAGCGTCCCGTCCGGGGGGACGGGAGCCACCAGGCCTCGTCCATCAGATCGGTCTGGGCGCCGATGGCCATGGCGCTCCGGATGGCGTCCCCGGTGTCGCCCGGGTTGGAGATCGACCACTTGGCCTGGTTGGGCTGATCGCCTCCGAACTCGACGCGCATGTCGCGGTTGTGAGCGAAGCCGCCGGCGGCCAGGAGCACACCTTGGCGGGCCCGCACCAGCACGGGGACGCCGTCGCGCACGGTGCGGACGCCGACGACGCGGCCGTCCTCGACGATCAGCTCTTCCAGCGGGGTGTCGGTCCAGATCGGGATCCCCCGGTCGACGGCGATCCGCAGCAGCTGCGCGATCAGCGAGGCGCCGTTCGTCAGCAGTTCCTGCCGGCGCAGGCGGGCGGCGTAGGTCCTGATGACCACCCGGGCCGAGATCGCGAAGGCGCGCAGGCTGCGGTTGTAGTGCGAGAGCGACCGCGCCTCGTTCGTCATGACCGCGAGGCCGAGGCTCTTGGCCAGCCCTTGCTGCAGCTTGGGCAGCCACTCGCCGAGGACCCGCCCGTCGTAGGGGATCGGCTCAATGCCGCGCCCGTTGTCGTGACCGCCCTTGGCGCTCGAGTAGTAGTCGCTGTACCCGGGGCAGTAGACGAACCGGACGCCGCTGTCCTGCAGGAACGAGACCATTTCGGGGCCCGCCGTCAAGAAGGCGTGGCGCCGTTCGAAGGAGGAGCAGGGACCCACGTCGCCCACGACAGCTTCGAAGTGGGCCATGGCGTCCTCGTAGGAGTCACGGACGCCGTCCGCTGCCATGACCGGGTTGTTCGGGACCCAGGCGATGCCGCCGGACATGCAGGTCGAGCCCCCGATGAGCTCCTGCTTCTCGAGCACGAGGGCACTGGCTCCGGCGTCGTCAGCGGCCAACGCAGCCACCATGCCGCCGCCGCCCGATCCGACGATCACGAGGTCGACGGTGGTGTCCCACGTGGTCATGTCACCCTCCCCGACCTCCCGACGGCGTGCTGTTCCCCGATGGAGCAAGCTAGCAGGATCCGTTGACGATTGCTACGAAGCCGAAGTAATCTGCGGGCACCACACGAAGACTGAGTGGGGGGAGTGAAGCGGGGGAGATGACTGGTCACGCAAGAACGCTGACATACCCGGCCGACGGTCTCGGAGCGCCGAAGGACCGGCATCTGGGACAGATCGTCGACTCGGGACTCCCGGCCGACGTCGAGGTGTTCTCGGCCGACGACCACATTTCGCTGGCCGTCGACATCTTCTACGAGCGACTGCCCGAGGACGTGCGAGAGCAGGCACCGCGGGTCATGAACGTCGACGGTGGCTGGGTACTGGGCATGGGCGGGAAGTCCATCCTCGTGCGGGAGTTCGTCGAGGTCCTGACCATGTACGACCCCGTGTCCGGGTCGCACACGGGCGACGTGGAGGCCCGACTCGCCGCGCTGGAGTCCGAGGGCGTGACCAAGGAGCTGGCCTTCCCGAACTCCGTGCTCGCCCTGTTCGGCTGGCCGGACAAGGAGATGCGCGAGCGCTGCTTCCGCATCTACAACGAGCACATCGCCGAGGTGCAGGAGCGCTCGGGCAACCGGATCTACGGCGTCGGGCTGATCAATTGGTGGGATGCCGAAGGGGCCCGGCGGACCCTGCGCGAGCTGAAGCAGCTCGGGCTCAAGACCTTCCTGATGCCGCTGTCGCCGGGGAAGGACGACGACGGCAAGCCGATCGACTTCGGCAGCAGCGCCATGGACGGCGTGTGGGAGGCCATTGAGGAGGAGCAGGTGCCGGTGTCGCACCACATCGGCGAGAGCCCGCCCTCGTCGCCCAACGAGTTCAATCCCGTCATCCTCGGCATGCTGCAGTCCGTGGCTCCCTTCCGCGACCTCTTCGGCAAGTACGTGCTCGGTGGCGTCCTCGACCGCCACCCAGGCCTGCGCGTGGGCTGGTTCGAGGGTGGGATCAACTGGGTGCCCTCGGCGTTGCAGGACGCCGAGCACATCAGTGCCTCCTTCCGGCACATCGCCAACCTGAAGATGCAGCACGAGCCCCGGTACTACTGGGAGCACAACATGTACGCCTCGTTCATGGTGGATCCGCTCGGGCTCGACCTGGTGGACCGCATCGGCGTGGACAAGGTCATGTGGTCCACCGACTTCCCCCACAACGAGAGCACCTACGGCTACAGCAGCGAGTCGCTGAAGTACGTGGTGGACGCAGTCGGCGTCGAGGCGGCCACGGCCATCGTCAGCGACAACATCAAGCGGTACCTCGGGGTGGAGGACTGATGCCCGCCGGGCTGATGGCGAAAGCGCCGCCGGCGACCATTCCGGCGTCGCCGGACTTCACCCGGATGCAGCGGGAGCGCATGGAGCGCATGCAGACGGTCATGCGCCAACAGGGGCTCGACGCCCTGGTGCTGCTCGGCAACACGAACGTCGCCTACGCCACCGGAGCCATCTGGCCCCTGGCCGATTCGGGCCGGGCGAACTTCGAGCAACCGGTCGCTGTCGTCCTGGCCGATGACGACTGGCCGCACCTCTTCACCCCGATGCGGGAGGACGATCGCCTGCGGGAGAAGATGCCGGCGGATCACCTCCACGGCCCCGTCTACCTCGACTTCGACGAAGGCGTGCAGCTGTTCGCGACGCAGCTCGGCGGATTGGTGCCCAGCGGGGCGGTGATCGGCATGGACGAATGGACCAACGCACTGCGCCGTGAGCAGTCGATCCTGTTCGCCTCGGGTTCGCCCAAGGACGCGGGCCGGGTGATCAGCATGGCCAAGGCGTCCAAGACACCTGACGAGCTGTCGGCCATGCGCGAGGGCCTGCGGATCACCGAGCTGGCCATCGCCGATGTGCAGGCCAAGATCGCCCCCGGCGTCCGTCAGACCGACCTCACGGCGACATTCCTGCGCACGATCTTCGAGGCCGGGGCCGACGCCAACATCCTCGACCCGATCTGGCAGGTGATGCCCGCCCGCCTGGAGGACGGTCCGTGGACGACGACCGGAGACCTCGCCTGCCCGCTGCTCTCGACCGAGCGTGAACTGGTCGAGGGCGACGTGCTCTGGGTCGACCTCGGCATCAGTTACGCCGGGTTCCACTCCGATTTCGGGCGGACCTGGGTGGTGGGACGTGAGCCGAGCGCGCGTCAGCGGGCCCAGTACGAGCAGTGGCAGTCGATCATGGGCGCCGTGCTCGACGTCACCCGGGCCGGGGCCACGGCCGCGGACCTGACGGCCGCTGCCATCGGTGCGGCCGGTGGCGCGAAGCCCTGGATGCCGCACTTCTACCTCGGCCACGGGCTCGGGATCGACAGCGCCGAAATGCCCTACGTCGGGAGCGACATCGGCGAGGCGTTCGACGCCTCCCTGGTCCTCGTCGACGGCATGGTCCTGGTGCTCGAGCCGATCGTCTGGGACGACGGCGCCGCCGGGTACCGCTCCGAGGAAGTGCTGCGCATCACGGATGACGGTTGGGAGCCCATGACCGACTACTCCTACGACCCCTTTTAAAGGATCCCATGACCGTCGTTGAGATACTCCCCGATGACGCTGCCCTCCGACGGGCGCGCCGCGCCCGCGTCCTGGCCGCCATGGACGCAGCCGACGTCGACTTCCTCATTGTCGGCCGCGAGGGGAACGCGCGTTACGTCTCGGGCGCGCCGCGTCTGTGGACGGCCGGCTCCCGTGCATTCGGTCCGGGCTGCGTGTTTGTGCGTGAGAACGGCGCGGTGCACCTGCTGAGCACATGGGACGAGGGCATTCCCGAGGAGATCCCCCACGAGAACCTGTACGGCATCACCTTCAACGCCCTGAACTTCGTGACGGTGTTGTCGAACATCGACGGCGCGGCCACGGCCCGGAGGGTCGCCACCGACTCCATGTCGGGCTCGTCGGCCAACCTGTTGCCCAAGGCGTTCCCCGCGGCCGAGTTCATCGACGGCGAACCGATGCTGCGCCAGATCCGCCGGGTCAAGAGCTCCGAGGAGGTCGAGGCCATACGGGCGTCGGTGCGCGTGGGCGAGGAGGCGCTCGCCGCAGCGACGCACGCGTTGGTGCCCGGCGTGACCGAGCGGCAGCTGACCGCGATCTTCATGGAAGCCATGGCAGCGGCGGGGGTCACCACGCCCTCCGGACAGGACGTGGCCTGGATCACCTCGCGCCAGGACCCGTGGCGGCGAACCAACCGCGATACGCCGGTGCAACCCGGAGACCTGGTGGCCTTCGAGGCCGGCGTCGTCCTCGGGGGCTATTCGGGGGAGGTGGGCCGCACCCACGCAGTGCGCGAGGGGGGTCATGTCGACTCCGAGTTGGCCCAGCGCGCCAGTGCCCTGTGGGAGCGCCTCCTCGACGCCTGCAGGGTCGGCGCCCCGCTCGCCGGGCTGCTCACGGCGTACGACGCCGCCGGCGAGCCCCAGCCGCCCATGCCGGTGGCGCGCGGACTCGGGCTCGGCTTCGACCTCCCGCTCGTCACCCGCTCGTTGCCGCTCACGGCAGGCGAGCAGCACGTCGAGGCGGGCATGGTCTTCGCACTCACCGGCTACGTCTGGAAGGAAGGCGTCGGTGCCCTCTACGTGCAGGAGCCGATCGTCGTCACGGATGCTGGTCCCGAGTCCCTGGCGACGACACCCATCCGCCGACAAGGAGCCTAACGACGTGAGCGAAGTCGACGTGCCACCCGCCGAGGAGATCATCCTCTACGAGAAGGATCCGGCTACCCGGATCGCCACCATCACGCTCAACCGTCCGGACCAGCTCAACATCCCGACCATTGCGGCCCGGCGTCGCTACGCCGACCTGCTGTTCAAGGCCAACATCGACGACGACGTCAAGGTGCTCGTCGTGCGCGGCGTGGGGGACCACCTCGGCACCGGTGCCGACCTCGACGAGCTGATGGCGAAGCGCGAGGCGGGTACCGCCCTGCACGAGGAGTTCGGGATCGACGAGGACGACGACGTCACCATGCCGGGCCCGCGCTCGTACCGCGCCGGCGCGTCGTTGCTGCACTGGTACGGCAATTCGAGGTCCGGCTGCCGAACGCTGCAGGACTTCAAGAAGATCAGCATCCTGGAGGTGAAGGGCTACTGCTACGGCTGGCACTTCTACCAGGCAGCCGACGCCGATCTCATCGTCTCGTCCGACGACGCGTTGTTCGGGCATCCCGCCTTCCGCTACGTCGGCTACGCACCGCGCATGTGGCAGTGGGCGACGATGATGGGCATGCGCAAGTTCCAGGAGATGGTCTTCACCGGCCGCCCCTTCACGGCCGACGAGATGTACGAGTGCAACTTCGTGAACAGCGTCGTCCCGCGTGAGGGCCTCGAGGCGGAGACGGCGAAGTATGCGCTCGCCTGCGCCCGCACGAGGCCGACCGACACCGTGTTCATGCAGAAGGTCTTCTTCGAAATCATGAAGCAGCACCAGGGTGAGTACATGGGCAGCCTGCTCAGCGCCTGGCTCGAGTCGATGGGCGGGCAACTACGCGAGGACGACAACGGCGGTCGGGCCACCCTGAGCAAGGAGACCATGGATGCCGGGCTCAACCTCGCGGTCAAGGACAACGACGATCTCTTCCCACCGGAGTGGCGGCTGAGCCGTTCCGGCCGCCGCCGCCCCGCCGCCGACTGACCGTGCCCGCACCAGAAGCGGGGGCGGGCGCGGGGGCGCCGTCGGGCGCGCCTGACGCATCGCCGCTCTCGGGGTTCCGGGTGATCGACCTCTCGACCTGGATCGGCGGCGCCTACTGCACGAAGCTGCTGGCCGACGGTGGCGCAGAGGTGATCAAGGTGGAGTCGCCCGAAGGCGACCCGCTCCGACGCTGGTCGGCCTCAGGCGCCGCGATCCCCGTCGACGATGACGGCGCGCTCTTCAACTTCCTCGGCGCCTCCAAGCGCAGCGTCGTGGTCGACGGCACGGACCCCGGCGGTCTCGATTCCGTGCACGCACTGCTGTCTTCGGCCGACGCGCTTGTCTGGTCGCGGGGCTCGCCGTTGGCGGAGCAGGCAGCGCTGGACCCCCGCGAAGTGGTGCGGGCCCATCCGCATCTGGTCGTCACCTCCCTCACGCCGTTCGGGCTCGACGGACCCTGGAGCGACAAGCCGGCCACCGAGTTCACGCTGCAAGCCTGGTCCGGAGGCATCGTCGGACTGGCGCGCGGGCGGCCCGAACGCCCGCCCGTGTTCGTCGGCGGACAGGTCGGGGAGTGGCTCACCGGGCTCTACGGCGCCATCGGGACGCTGGCGGCCCGTCGACGCGCCGCGTCGGGCGGTGAGCTCGTCGACGTCTCCATGCTCGAGACGCTGGCGATGAGCCTCACCTATTACCCGGTGACCTTCAACGACCAGTTGGGTCGACCGATGCGCCGGAAGCGGTTCGTGGCGACGCCCGGCGTCGGGGCGGCCAGCGACGGGCTCGTCGGGCTCGGGTGCGGGACGGGGCAGCAGTGGTTGGACTTCTGCGTGCTGGTGGGGCACCCCGAGTGGATGGAGGACCAGTCACTCTTCCTCGATCGCACCGCCCTGACACCCACTATTGACGCCTGGATCGCGGACCACACCGTCGAGGAGGTGTTGGAGGAGGCCTCGGCCTTCCGGATCCCCAACGCACCCATCACCAACGGGGCGAACGCCACCACGTGGGCGCACTTCGTCGAGCGCGGGACGTTCGTGGCCAATCCCAGGGACGGCGCGACAAACCCCGGGCCGCCCTTCCGGCTCGGGGCCGGGAGCCTCCGGGCGCCCGAAGCGGCCCCCCGCCTCGGAGAGTTGGGGAGAGAAGAGGCGGCGACGCCGGCGCAGCCGGTGCGACCTCCTGCGACAGCTGCGTCCCGGACGCTGCCCTTCGAGGGACTCCGGATCCTGGACATGACGTCGTTCTGGGCCGGGCCCCTCACGGGTCACACGCTGGCGCTCCTAGGCGCCGAGGTCATCCACCTGGAGTCCGCCACCCGTCCCGACGGGGCCCGGCTGGTCGGTGGTGTCCCGCAAACAGAGGACAAGTACTGGGAGCGGGGCCCGATCTTCGCCGCGCTCAACACGAACAAGAAGAGCCTGACCATAGACCTGCGCGAACCGCGCGGCCTCGACCTGGCGCGGCGCGTCATCGGCACGTGCGACGTGGTGATCGAGAACTACACGCCGCGGGTGCTGGACCAGCTGGGTCTCGACTTCGACTCCCTGCGCGACGTGCGACCCGATCTGATCATGGTGCGCATGCCCGGGTTCGGGCTCGACGGGCCGGGGCGCGACCTGTCGGCTTTCGCCTTCGTCATTGAGGACGCCGCCGGTCTCACCTGGCTGACCGGGCATCCGGACCTGCTCCCGTTCGAGCCCTATTGCGTCGGTGACCCCAACGCGGGGCTTCACGCGTTGTACGGCTTGCTGCTCGCCCTCGAGCACCGGGAGCGGACCGGTGAAGGGGGCCTCGTGGAGGCGGCGATGGTCGATGCCGCGCTCAACATCGCGGCCGAGCAACCGATTGAGTTCTCGGCCTACGGCTCTCTGCTCGAGCGGGCCGGGAACCGTGGTCCCATGGCGGCGCCCCAGAACCTCTACAAGGTCGCGGGCCCCGACGAGCGGGGCCGGGACGACGGGTGGGTCGCCATCGCGGTCGCGACCGACGAGCAGTGGAGCGCCCTGCGGTCCGCGTTGGGCGACCCGGAGTGGGCCGCCGACCCCGAGCTGGCGAGCATGGCCGGCCGGGTGCACGCGCACGATCGGATTGACACGCTGCTGGGGGAGTGGTGCCGCGCCCTGTCGGCGGACGACATCGTCACGACCCTGTGGGAGGCCGGCGTCCCGGTCGGCAAGGTGATGCAGCCCCATGAGCAGCCCGACCTGCCCCAGCTGGCGGCGCGTGGTTTCTTCGAGGAGCTGGCGCATCCGGTGATCGGATCCTCCCGCTACAGCACGCTGCCCATGCGGTTCTCGCGAGGTCCGGAAAAGGTGCACGAACGGCATGCCCCGCTGCTCGGGGAGCACAACCGGGTGCTTCTGGGCGAACTCGGGCTCTCGCCGACCGACATCGACACGCTCGAGGCCGACGGGATCGTCGGCGGCTCACTGGTGCAGGGCACCTGAGGGCCGGGCGTGAGAGCCGTAGTGTGAAGCGATGGGTTTCCAGAAAGCTCCGTTCGATGTCGTCGAGGCGTCCCGACGCGTCTGGCTGGAGCGGTGGGAGCCCGAGGCGGCGTCGGGGATGGCCGTGTACACAGCCGTCCTCCGCTCGTATCAGCTGCTGAACGATCAGGTGAACGGCGTCATGCGCCATCACGACCTCACGTTCGCCCGCTACGAGGTGTTGGCGTGGTTGGCCATGGATCCCGAATCCTCACTGGCTCTGAGTTGGATCAGCAAGACCTTGCGGATCCCGCCGGCAACCGTCACCAACATCATGGACAGACTCGAGGGCGACAAGCTCGTGCGCCGCGTTCCCCACCCCTCCGACGCGCGCACCACGCTCGCGGTCATTACGGCGCGCGGCGAGCGGGTGGCGACCGAGGCCACGCGGGACCTGAACGCCACCGTGTACTCGTGCATCGGCCTGTCCGAGACCAAGCGGGGCCGCCTGACCGATCTCCTGGCCGAGCTGCGGGCCAGTGGGAACGAGTTCGACATTGAGCACTCCGACGAAGTCATTGAGGAGGTCGGGTCCCGCCAGGCGCACAAGCATGGGCGTGGCGTCGGCAACGGCCGGTTCGAGGTGGCGTAACGGCCGACCAGGCACGGTGGACGGCCCTTCCCGAGCGGGAGGGCGCGAACACCCCGTCGGTAGGGTGAGGGGTTCGGGTGCGAAGTCGCTCCCGTTAGGTTCGCTGTGACCCCTAGCCGCCCCCTGAGTTGCCCCTGAGTTGCGGGCGAACGGAAGAGAGAGACACCGTGGAGTCAAGTGACATCGTGACGGCATCGTCAGCGCCCCTGACGGACGGGACGGGTCCCGACCCGCGGCGGTGGGGGATCCTCGCCGTGGTGATCGTGGCGCAGTTGATGATCGTCCTCGACGCATCGATCGTCACCATCGCCCTGCCGTCGGCGCAACATGCCCTCAACATTTCGACGGCCAACCGTCAGTGGGTCATCACCGCCTACACGCTCGCCTTCGGGGGCTTCCTGCTGCTGGGTGGCCGGATCGCCGACTTCTCGGGCCGCAAGCGGATGTTCGTCGTCGGGCTGCTGGGCTTCGCCGGCGCGTCGGCCCTCGGGGGCTTGGCCGTCAACGAAGCCATGCTCTTCGCCGCCCGCGCCCTCCAGGGTGGGTTCGCGGCCCTGATGGCGCCGGCGGCGCTGTCCATCCTGACCATCACCTTCCAACACGACGCCAAGGAGCGGGCCAAGGCGTTCGGTGCCTACGGTGCCGTCTCGGGCGCCGGCGGAGCGATCGGCGTCCTCCTCGGGGGCGTGCTCACGGAATACGCCTCGTGGCGGTGGTGCCTTCTCGTCAACGTTCCGATCGCCGTCCTCGCCTCTGTCGGGGCGTTCTTCCTCGTGCGCGAGAGCAGGTCCTCGGAGTCGACAAGGTACGACGTGCCCGGCGCGCTGCTCTCGACGTTGGGTCTGGTCAGCCTCGTCTACGGCTTCACCAAGGCGGAGAGCGACGGTTGGAGCGCCACGGTGACCATCGTGCTCCTGCTCGTCGCGGTCGTCCTCCTCGCCTCGTTCGTCTTCCTGGAGACGAAGACCAGCCATCCGCTCCTGCCGCTCCGGGTGGTGCGCGACCGGAACAGGGGCGGTGCGTTCCTCGCTTCGTTGCTCACGGGAGCCGGGCTCTTCGCCATGTTCGTGTTCTTGAGCTACTACCTGCAGAGTGTGCTGCACTACTCGGCGCTCAAAGCGGGGCTCGCCTTCCTGCCCTTTGCGTTCGGCATCATTCTGGCGGCGGGCGCATCGTCCGGCCTCGTCCCGCGGATCGGTCCGCGGATTCCGATGACGGTCGGCCTTGGCATCGCCGCCGGCGGGTTGGCCTGGCTGACGCAGATCGGGGTGCACAGCGATTTCTGGGTTCACGTCGCGCCGCAGGAGATCTTGATGAGTGTCGGTCTGGGCCTGGCCTTCCCCGCCTTCAGCAGTACCGCCCTCATACGGGTCCGCGAACGCGACGCGGGCGTGGCCAGCGCTCTGGTGAACACCACACAGCAGATCGGTGGCTCACTGGGCACGGCGCTACTGAACACCCTGGCGGCGACCGCCACCGCGAGTTACATCGTCGCCCACGGGGCGGCGGCCTCCCAGGCCGGCGTCGTCCATGGGTTCGCCGTGGCCTTCGCGGTCGGTGCCGGATTCCTCGCACTGGGGGCGATCGCCAGTGCCGTGCTCATCTCCGCCGGGCCGGCCCAGGTGTCGTCGGTGGAGGGTGCGGCCGTCGGCGCAGGCGGCTGACGCATGACCCTCGGGCAGTCGGCGGGGCCGCCCACGATATGGATCCGGACGGCACGCGGTGGTTCCGGGCGAGCATCGTCGCCCGCGCCCGCGCCCGCTTCGTCGAGGACCTCGTGGCCGAGCAGGCTGCACGAGGCGTGACCCAGTACGTCATTTTGGGCGCCGGCCTGGACACCTTCGCGCAGCGGCGCCCGGAGCTGGCGTCGCGTCTCCGGGTCTTCGAGGTCGACCAACCCGGCCCGCAGGTCTGGAAGCGCCGGCGTCTCACGGAGCTGGGGTTCGGGGTGCCGGCGTGGCTGCGGCTGGTGCCGGTCGACTTCGAGCGAGGAGGATCATGGTGGGACCAGCTGGTCGCGGCCGACTTCGATCCCGCCCGACCGGCCGTCGTCGTCTCCACCGGCGTGACGTTCTACCTCTCCAAGGAGGCCAACGCCGCCACCTTGCGCCAGATGGCCGAGCTGGCGCCCGGGTCGACGCTCGCCATGACCTTTCTCCTGCCGTCGGAGCTGGTCGACGACGTCCTGCGGCCGGGGTTCGAGACGGCCGAGAAGGGCGCCCGCGCTGCCGGCACACCCTTCATCAGCTTCTACACGCCCGAGGAAATGACGGCGCTGGCGCTCCAGGCCGGATTCCGGGACGCCCGGCACGTCGCTGCGGAGGCGCTGAATGACCGCTCTTTCGCCGGACGGACGGACGGGCTGCGGACGGCGCGGGGCGAAGAACTGCTGGTCGCAACGACCTGACTCGTCCTCGTCCGGCGACACCGTGTGAATGCCCGGGGCCCGGGAAGTGTGTCACTGTGTCGGCCGGCGCGGCCGTGGTGGCTGCTCTTCCTGCGGAGATGGAGAATGCGAAAGAGCCTTGTCACACCCCTGGTCGGCGCCCTGCTCCTGAGTGCCACTGCCGTCGTCGCCGGTAGCGGCCCTGCGTCGGCGGCGACCGCGCCGCCCCAGGCGGTCACCGCCACCACCATCCGGGTCGGCATCCCCTACGTGGACCTGGCGGCCGTCCGGCAGTTCGGCATCACTCTGGACCAGGGGAGCTTCCCCGATGCCTACAGCGCGATCATAAAGAATCTGAATGCGCAGGGCGGCATCAACGGCCGCAAGCTGGTGCCGTACCTGGTGGCCGTGAACCCCGTCGGGACCGGGCCTGCCATCACCGCCTGTACGCAGCTGGCCGAGGACGACGAGGTCTTCGTCGCCATCGCCCCGCAACAGGCCGACTGCTTCCTGCAGCAACATGACGTCCCGACCATTTCGGGCATGTTCCAGGAGGTGGCGTCCCAGGAGAGCACGCCGAACTTCACGCTCCTGCCGCCCCCGGCGGCCTACGACCCGCTCCAACTCTCCGTCTTGAATCACCACGGCACCTTCAAGGGCAAGAAGGTCGGACTCTTCGCCGGAACCGAGACCGATGGACCCGAGCTGAAGGTCGTCCAGGCCTCGCTGAAGTCATTGGGGGTCCACGTCGTCGAGAGCGCCGTCGACGGCGCACCGCAGAGCGACGAGGTGGCCACCAACCAACAGGCGGCCCTCATCGCCCAGCGCTTCCAGCAGGCGGGCGTCAACGAGGTGATCGCCGTGGGTACCGGCGCCACCGTGTGGCCGGAGTCGCTGCAGGCGAACGAGAGCACCTACCTGCCGGCATGGATCGCCACGGACGAGTCCGGGCTGGAGAGCGCCACGCTCGGATCCTCCATCCAACCGAAGTATCTCGAGAACGTCCTGACGACGAGCCCCGTTCCTTCGAACTATGCGCTCTGGCACACCCCGGCGGTCCAGTCGTGTGACCGCGTGGTGAGCAAGGCGTACCCCTCGCTCAAGATCACACCGCCGACGAACCCGTTGACAGGCTCGGACCAGACCTTCTACGCGGTGGAATCGGCCTGCCTCAACATCGACCTGTTCGCGACGATCGCCAAGGCGGCGGGGAAGAACCTGACCTGGTCCACGTTCACCCACGCCGGCTGCGCGCTCAAGAACGCGGCCATTCCCGGATCGGGTGCACCGGTTTCCTTCGCTCCGGGCCGGTCCTACGCACTCGGCCCGGTGTACCTCGTGACCTTCGACAAGGCGAAGAACGTGCTGCAGTTCGCCGATTCCGCCGCCACGAAGTAGGGCGAGGCGACGGGGCAGACAGCCGCCGCGGCGTCCGGTCAGAGCGGGAAGGCCTGAGCCGCCTCCGCCAGGAGGGGATCGACATCGCGGGGGAGAATGACCCCGGCTGCCTGGGCCGCCCGCGTGGCCACGTCATAGCGGGCGAGGTACTCCTCACGGCTGCCGTAGAGCGCGCGCACCTTCTCGTCGGGGAAGCTCTCGTGGTAGCCGACGAGCCTGGCGAAGACATCGGGCGCCTGCTGTATGGCGCTGTTGTGTCCCAGCGGGACCTCCACCTGGGGCAGCCTGATGCCGCGGCGGGCGATGTCGTTGTCGTCGCGGGCGATCACCGCCGGCTCACCGGCGAAGGCGATCAACGGCTGGACTGGAGGGGGCGTCCCGTCGAGGAGCCAGGCCTGCAGGTGATGTAAGGCCGCGTCGACCACCGGTGCCACCGAGACGTGGTTCACGGCCTGCATGGCTTCGCCGTCCAGCGGAATGGCAAACCCGAAGTCCCGCTCCATACGAGGGGACGACGAGGCGATGCCCTGCAGCGAGACGTGCGAGGCCCCGGCCACCTCCCAGTAACGGAAGCGCTCGGAGTCGGGCTGGCGGACCGGGTAACAGGACGTGGCCTCACACTCGGTGTTGAGCACCATGACGGGAACGCCGAGGTCGTCGCGTAGCAGGTGCTCACCCTCGGGGATCCGGGGACTCGCGCCGGCGGCGGCCCCGGAGACGGTCATCACCTCGTCACCCACCTGCAGCGGCGTGCCGCCACCGAAGTACATCAGGAGGAAGAAGGCATGGAAGCGTCGGGTGAGCGGCTGCACGCCGTTGAGGTAGGACGCCAGCCGCGCCGCCGACTGCGAGGCGCCCTGGGCGATGATCCGGCGCACCTGCAGGCCCTGCAGCGGGTCGAGGCCGCCACGAGGCCGATCGGGCGCGACCCGATCGGCCACCTGCGTGTAGATGTCGAACGAGTAGTCGTCGCTGGGGATCGACAGCGAGCCGTAGCGCTCCGGGTCCCAGTCCCGCAGGCCCTGCGGGTTGTCGGGTTGGCCGTGTATCCCGACCCGCTGCACGGAGGCGGCCACGTAGACGTAGCCGTTCTCGAACACCTCAGGGCTGTCGCCGCCGGTGAAGTTCTCGTAGCCGGCGCTCACGTTGTTCCACAGCACGACCACCGTCCCGTTGAAGGCCGCGGCGTCAACCGGACGCAGGACCACCAGGCGGGTCTTGAAGGGGGCAGTCCCCACCGGCTCGACCTGCCAGCGACCGTCCCGTGCCAGTTCGGTGCCGGCGACGGGCCCGTAGCGGGCGGCCTCTCCCTCCAGGAAGTACTCGTCGGCGCGGTAGCCCACCGCGGCCAGGTCGGTCGTGGGCAGGCCGAACGGCCATCCCTTGCCATCGGTGATCGGTCCGGTCACGGTGCTCACGGTGCTCACCCTGCCGCCCGGAGCTCACGCTTGAGCACCTTGCCCGAGGGATTCCGCGGGAGCGCATCGACGAACGTGACCTCTTTGGGGACCTTGAAGCGTGCCAGTTGCGCCTGGCAATACGCGACGAGCGCGTCCGGTGTGACTTCGGCGCCCGGGCGGAGGACCACGAACGCCGTCGGCACCTCGCCCCACCGCGCGTCGGGACGGCCGACGACGGCGGCCTCGAGGACAGCGTCGTGCTCGTAGAGGACGCGCTCAATCTCGGAGCTGGCGATGTTCTCGCCACCCGACACGATCATGTCCTTCAACCGGTCGACGATGAAGAGGTAGCCGTCCTCATCGCGGACGCCGATGTCGCCCGTGTGGAACCAGCCCCGGGTGAAGGCGGCCGATGTCGCCGCCTCGTCCCGCCAGTACCCCTTGAAGACCTTGGGCCCCCGCATGACGATCTCCCCCTGTTCTCCGGCGGGCACTGTGTTGCCGTCCTCGTCCCACAAGTCGAGCTCGAGGTAGAGGCAGGGGCGGCCCACGGAGCCGAGCTTGGTGATAATGCTCTTGCGGTCGAGGAACGTGTCGCCCGAGACGGTCTCGGTCATGCCGTAGGCATCGGCGAACCAGGCCGACGGAAAGACACGCTGAATCCGCTCTATCAGCGGGATCGGCATCTTCTCGCCGCCGTTGATGACGACCCGGATGGACGAGAGATCCCGCTGCTCAATGCCGGGCAGCGACATGATGGCGTTCACCATGGCGGGCGCCAGCCACACGGCGGTGACCCGGGAGCGCTCGACTTCGTCGACCACCGCGGCCGCGTCGAACGCACGGTGGACGATGGTCGTGGCGCCGGCGGCGATGAGCGACGTCGTCGTCAGGTCCAGCGCGCCGACGTGGTACAGCGGGCCACAGGCCAGGCCGAGGTCGGCACTGGTGAACCCGAATTCGACGATGTGGGCCAGATTCTTCCAGGCCAGGTTGGCGTGCGTGAGCATGACGCCCTTGGGCCGGCCGGTTGTCCCAGAGGTGTACATCAGCCGGTGGACATCGTCGCCGGCCGCTGCCACCGCGACCACCGCGGCCGCAGGTTCCACCTCGCCGACGTTGCGCCGAAGGTCGGCGAGGCTCGTCCAGCCTGGCGTGTCGACGGGCGCAATGCTGATGCGCACGGGGACGTGGTCGAGGCCGGCGATGGCCTCGTCGGCCAGTGGGAGCAACGCGACGTCGCAGACCAAGGCCCGCGCGCCCGAGTGCTCCAGGATGTAGCGCACCTCGGGGGCGGCAAGCCGCCAGTTGATGGGCATGGCGATGGCGCCGAGGTGGTTGGCGGCGAAGAGCGCTTCGAGGAACTCCGGGCAGTTGTACGACAGGATCGCCACCACGTCGCCGGGTCCGACCCCGCGCCCGCTCAGGCCACCGGCCAGCGCGGCAACGCGGCGCGCCATCTCTGCGTAGGTCACCGCCTCACCCTCGAAGAGCGTGAGGACCTTGTCCGGCGTCCGTCCGGCGTGGTGGGTGAGCACATTGCACCAGTTCACGTCCGCCGAATCGAATGGCACGGTGGTCACGGGCGCGACCCGACAAGGAGCCGGAAGGTCTCGGAACGCATGCGTAACACGACTGTCGACTCCTTACTGCTCCGAGGGATGCGGCCGCGCCACCTGGCGACGTGGCGGCCGATCGGCGCTCGACCACGGCCGCCCATCGACCGGCGGCCCGCTAGTGTCCCATTCAATGGCACGGGCGGAAGCGACCGGCGACTCTCGGCGGAAGGCGAACTGGGAGGCGCGGTACCAGGCGATCATCGACACGTCCGCCGGTGTGTTCGCCCGGGGCGGTTACCACGCGACTGGCATCACCGAGCTGTGCGTCGCCAACGATCTCGGCAAGGGCGCGCTGTACCACTACATCGGCTCGAAAGAGGACCTGCTCGCCGCCATCCACGACCGGGTGATGGACGAGGTGATGCTCGGTGCCGATCGCGTCGCGCACGCAGGTGGTTCGCCCTCGCGGCAGCTGGCCATGCTCGGCGAGGAGCTTCTCGACGTCATCCACCGCTACCCCGATCACGTCTGGGTCTTCCTGCACGAATTCCCGGCGCTCACCGGCGAACGGGCCGAGCAGTTCCGTCAACGCCGACATGCCTACGAGCAGAGAGTGGAGGCCGTCCTGCAGGCTGGCGTCGACACGGGCGAGTTCCGTGACCTCGAGCCCCGACTGACCGCCATGGCGTGGTTGGGCATGCACAACTACACGTATCTCTGGCTGAAGCCGGGTGGGGAGCTCTCGGCGCGCGACGTGGCGAAGCCCTTCGCGGACATCTTCATGCAGGGCATCACGAACCCGAACCCGGCTGCCGATCCACCCCGGTAACGCTCCTCACGGGGCCGAGTAACCACCGTCGACCACGAGCGCCGATCCCGTCGTCCAGCGGGACGCCTCACCGGCCAGGTAGGAGTACGCGCCCACGAGGTCGGTGGCCGTGCCGAGACCGAGCGGGTGACGGGCGGCCACGGCGTCGAGGGCGTCCGGGGGAAGGTCGTCGTGAATGGCCGAGCGGAACGATCCGGGGCACACGCAGTTGACGCGAATGCCGTCGCGGGCGTACTCGACGGCGGCGACCTTGGCCAGCTGTATGACCGCCGCCTTGGTCGCGCAGTAGGGGGCGGCGTGCGACCACGCGGTCAGACCGGAGACCGAGGCGGTCAAAATGATGGAGCCTGCGTGCTGCGGCCGCATCACACCGACGGCGGCACGGATGCCGTTGGCGGCGCCGAGCACATTGACCCGGAAGGCGCGCTCCCAGTCCTCGGTCGTCAGATTGTGGATGCGGCCGTTGGGGGAGAGCACGCCGGCGTTGCTGACGAGGACATCGAGCCGGCCGAAGCGCTCCACCGTGCGCGTGATCACGGCCTCGACCTGGTCGTAGTCGCTCACGTCGGCCAGCATCGTCTCGACCGACCCGACACCGTCCGCGGGACCGAGACCGGCCACCGTGGCGTCGAGCGTGGCCGCGCTCACGTCGCTGAGCATGAGATCGGTGGAGGGCTCGCCGGCCAGCTGTTTCGACACGGCGGCACCGAGTGCCCCGCCCGCGCCGATGATCGTCACGACCCGTCGCGTCGCCGTCATACCAACAAGTATCCGCCGTCGACGCTCAGCACGGTGCCGGTGATGAAGGCGGAGGCGTCGGAGGCCAGGAACTGATAGGCGGCGGCGAGGTCGGTGGACGTGCCCCAGCGCTGCTGCGCCGTGTGGCTGGTGATGGCGGCGGAGAGCTTGGGGTTGTGCATCCATTCGTCGGCGAGCGGCGACTCGAACCACCCCGGCGCCACGACGTTCACCGTGATGCCGGCGGGTGCCAGGTCGAGCGCGAGTCCCTTGGCCACGCCGACCAGCCCGGCCTTGGAGGCGCTGTAGGCGGACAGTCCCTTGCGGGGCCGCTCGCCCAGGACCGATCCGGTGAAGATGAGGCGTCCACCCTCGCCCATCACGCGGGCCGCGGCGCGGGCTCCGAGGAACGAGCCCGTCAGGTTGACCTCAATGACCTGGCGCCACGTGGCGGCCTCGGTCTCGCGCGGACCGGCCACGACCGGTGAGATGCCGGCGTTGCAGATCCAGGCGTCGACGCCGCCCCATTCGGCCACCGTGGCGTCGGCCACCGACTCGTTGAAGTCCTCGTCGGTCACGTCACCACTCACCACGAGGGACGCTCCGGGGAGGGCCGCCGCCACCGCCTTCAGATCGCGTTCGGTCCGGGCGACGAGTGCCACCGAGGCACCGGCCTGCGAGAAGGCGTGGGCGAGGAGGGCGCCGAGCCCGCGGCTGGCGCCGGTGATGACGACCCGCTTGCCCGAGACCGCCCCCGGACCCGGGAACGACTCGGGTATCTCGATCTGCTCGATCATCGTTTCCCTCATGTTGTACCGACCAGTACAGTACACGGTCGATGACCGTCGACTTCCCGGCTCCGTCGCCCTTTTCGCTGGTCGACCTGCTCGAGATGCAGCGCCGGATGGTGCTGATCCGTGGCTTCGAGGAGCGGGTGGCCGCGCTCTACCGTGACGGCGAGGTCCCCGGTTTCGTCCACCTGTCCACCGGCCAGGAAGCGACCGCCGTCGGCGCCTGCTGGCCCCTGGGCGCGGCCGACGTCATCACATCGACGCACCGCGGCCACGGCCACTGCCTGGCCAAAGGACTGGAGCCGGCCGGCATGTTCGCCGAGCTGATGGGCAAGGACCAGGGCACCAATCGGGGCCGCGGCGGCTCAATGCACATCGCCGACCCCACGCTCGGGATCTTCGGTGCCAACGGGATTGTGGCCGCGGGCGTGCCGATCGCGGCGGGGGCCGCCACCGCGGCGCAACTCCGCAACGACGGCACCGTGACCGTGGCCTTCTTCGGCGACGGCGCGGTGGCGCAGGGCGCGTTCCACGAGGCGTTGAATCTCGCCGCCGTCTGGAAGCTCCCGGTCATCTTCTTCTGCGAGAACAATGGCTACGCCGAGTTCTCCCCGGCTTCCACCCAACATGCGGCGTCACTCGAGCTCCGGGCAGCCGGCTACGGCATTCCCTTCGTTGCCGTGGACGGCAATGACGTCGTGGCGACGGCGTCGGTCATGACGCAGGTCGTCGACAGGGTGCGCGACGGCGACGGGCCTTTCGTGGTGGAAGCCGCGACCTACCGCTGGCACGGGCACTACGAGGGCGACCCCGAGCGCTACCGCTCGGCGGACGAGCTCGAGGAGTGGCGCGCCCGCGACCCTCTCCTGGTGCACGAGGCCGCACTGCGTGCGGCGGGCGTGAGGGACGACGACCTCAAGGCCCTGGAGGCCTCGACGACGGCGGCGCTCGACGGTGCGGTCGAGGCGGCGCGCCGGCTGGCGAACCCCGACCCCGCGACGCTGACGGACTTTGTCCTACGGGCGCGGGCGGCGCGGCCCGAACCGGCGGCGCCGGCCGCCGACGCGCCGGTCTTCCGCACCATGGACGCCGTCCGCTCCGCCCTGGCCGCCGAGCTGGCCGAGGACGACCGTGTCTTCATCGCCGGCGTCGACGTGGGCGCCGGCGGCAACGTCTTCGGTCTCACCCGCGGGCTGGCCGAGGAGTTCCCCGGGCGCGTTCGGGACACGCCCATCTCGGAGACGGCCATCATTGGTCTGGGCGTGGGGTCGGCCATGGCCGGCATGCGCCCCGTGGTCGAGCTCATGTACCTCGACTTCATCGGGGTCTGCTTCGACCAGTTGCTCAACCAGGCCGCCAAACTGCCCTTCATGACCGGCGGCACGGCGGAGATGGCCCTGACCGTACGCACCCAGTTCGGCGCCGGCCGCTCGTCGGGCAGCCAGCACTCGCAGAGCCTGGAGGCGCTGCTGGCGCACATCCCGGGGTTGACCGTGGTCATGCCGTCGACGCCGGCCGACACCTACGGCCTCCTGCGGGCCTCCATACAGGACCCCAACCCCGTGGTGTTCATTGAGAACCGGCAGCTGTACGGCATGAAGGGCCCGCAACCGCCCGCCGACTACCTGTTGCCGATCGGCAAAGCCGCCGTGGTCCGGGCCGGCAGCGACATCACCGTCGTCTCGGTCTCCCGCATGGTGCACGAAGCGGTGGCGGCCGCCGCCGCCGTGGAGGCGGACGGGATCTCCGTCGAAGTGATCGACCTCAGAACGGTGGCCCCGCTCGACATGGAGTCGATCCTGGCCTCGGTGCGCAAGACGAGCCGACTCCTGATCGCGCACGAGGCGGTGATGCCCTTCGGCATCGGCGCCGAAATCGCGGCCACGGTGGCGCGGGAGGGCTTCTGGTACCTCGATGCGCCGATTGAGCGCATCGGCGCCGCGCCGACGCCATCGCCCTATTCGCCCGACCTCGAGCGAGCCTGGCTGCCCGACCGCGAGGACATCACCGCCGCCCTGCGCCGGCTCGCCGCGGTGTAACGAGCCGTCAGCAGCCCAGCTGACGTGCGATGACGAGATGCTGAATCTCGTTCGTGCCCTCGCCGATCTCGAGCACCTTGGCGTCGCAGTAGAAGCGGGCGACGGGGGTCTCGAGCATGTAACCCAGCCCACCGTGGATCTGCACCGCCTCAGAGGCCGCCCAGGCCGCCACGCGGCTCGCCTTCAGCTTCGCCATGGCCGCCTCCTTCTGGAACGGCTGGGCCGCGTCGCGCAGGGAGGCGGCCCGGTAGGTGAGCCAGCGGGCCGCCTCGAGCTCGGTGGCGATGTCGGCCAGCTTGAACTGCACCGCCTGGAACTTCGAAATGGGCTGCCCGAACTGCGTGCGCTCCTGCGCGTAGGCGGTGGCCAGGTCGAGGACGGCCTGCGTCAGGCTGAGCGACAGTGCCGCGATGGAGATCCGTCCGACCTCCAACGTGCGTAGGAACTGGCCGAGGCCCAGGTTCGGATCGCCGAGCAGATGCTCGTCGGGCACCCAGACGTCGTCGAGGTAGAGCTCGCGGGTGTCGAGGCCGCGCCAACCGATGCCGCGCATCTTCGGGCCCATGGTGAAGCCCGGCGTGTCCTTCTCGACGACCAGGCTGGCGAAGCCATCACGGCCGTCGACGGGCTCCGTGCGCGCCAGCAGGGTGACGCCGAACGACATGTCGGTCCCCGCGTTGGAGATGAAGGTCTTGCGTCCGTTGATCAGCCACCCGCCGTCGCGTCGTTGCGCCCGGGTCGAAATGCCACGGGCGTCGGACCCGGCGCCGGGCTCGGTGAGCCCGAAGGCACCCAGGACCCGCCCTTCGGCCAGCGGGCGCAGCCAGCGCTCGCGCTGGTCGTCGCTGCCGAAGAGGAGGAGGGGGAGCGAGCCGATGGTGACGTGGGCCTGCCAGGCGGCGGCGACGGACTGGTCGGCGTGGCCGATCTGCTCCATGGCGGCGACGAAGCCGACGGTCGACATGCCGATGCCACCCCACTGCTCGGGCACGAGCATGCCGAGCAGGCCCAAGGCGCCCATTTCGCGCAGGAGGTCGGTCGGGCAGCGGGCCTCCTCCCAGGCCAGCGGCGCCCGTGGGGCTATTTCGCGCTGGGCGAAGTCGCGGCAGAGGCCGACGAGGTCGCGTTCGGTCTCGTTGAGTGAGAAGTCCATCGATCGGGCCTCTTCGTCAGTCCGTCGTCACTCGTCGGCCTGCAGGTGGGCCAGGAACGACGTCGACCAGTCGGGGAGGTCACGCGGCACGACGTACCCCTCCTCGCTGACGATCTCGTCCCAGTGCTCGGCCACGTCCTCAATGGTGGGCTGCGTGGCGACATAGCCCGGGGTGGACGCAATGAAGATGCGGGCGAACCGGCCGGCGCCGGCAGCGAACAGCTCCCCGTTGACCGGACAGTCCTCGTGGGCGAGGAACGCCACCAGCGGCGCCACCTGGTCCGGTGCCATGGGCGACGCTGTGTCGTCCGCATCGGCGTCTGGTCCGGCCATGCGCGTCATCGCCGCCGGTGCGATGAGATTGACCTTTATGCCGTGGGCCTCGCTCATGGTGGCGATGCTGCGCGTCAGCCCGATAACGCCGCCCTTGGCGGTGGCGTAGGAGAGGTTCTTGGGCAGGCCGAAGACCCCCGACGACGTTGTCATGACGACGCGCCCGTAGCCCTGCGCGACCATCGTGGGCCAGGCCGCCCGCGTGGTGTTGAACGACCCCAGGACGTGGACGGCGAGGTGCCGCTGCAGGCTCTCCACGTCGACGTCGGGGAGCCCTCCCCATCGAATGATGCCGGCGTTGTTGATCAGGATGTCGAGCCGCCCGAACCGCTCGAGGGCCGCACCGACCAGCGCCTCGGCACCCTCCGGCGAGGCGACATCGTGCTTGTCGGCCAGCGCAGATCCGCCCGCGGCCTCGATCTCGGCAACCACGGTGGACGCCACCGCACCGTCGGTCCCGAGGCCTTGCATGGAGCCGCCGAGGTCGTTGACGACGACACTGGCGCCCCGGTCGGCGAGGAGGCGGGCATAGGCGCGGCCGATGCCGCGGCCCGCCCCCGTGACGACCGCGACGCGTCCCTCGAAACCGTGCATGTCCACGTCGACCCCTGCCCTCGTCTCGCTGTTGCCGGACTGCGCGGGCGGTCTAGTTGGCCGAGGGCACGGCGGCAAGCGGCGCCTTGAACCCCAGGAGGTCGCCGAGCGTGCCGCCGACCATGGCGGCGCGCTCGTCGTCGGGTACGCCGGCGAACAGCTGGCTCATGAGCTGCTTGCTGCCACGGAACGTCCCTTCGGCGTGCGGGTAGTCATTTCCCCACACGATCGACGACAACCCCGTGATGTGGCGGCAGGCGACCGCGACGGGGTCGTCCTGGAACGACACGTGGAACTGACGCTTGACGTACTCGCTCGGCATGAGCGGGTAGGGCCACTTCTCGTTCAGCCGGAACAGCTGCGCGATCCCGCTTTGCTCATTTGCGGGACGGGTGTCGTCCCAGACGCCGAGCCACCAGTCTGGGTCTTGTC
>DATCEZ010000160.1:0-4893 GCA_036509775.1 Acidimicrobiales bacterium | reverse complement strand
CGGGGTTCTTGGCCATGGCCTTCATGATCACGGCCTCGAGGGCGGGCGGGACTGTCGGGTTGGCCTCCCGCGGCAGGACCGGCATGTCGCGCACGTGCTTGGACGCCACGGCCACGGGCGAGTCGCCCGTGAAGGGCGGCCGGCCGACGGCCATTTCGTAGAGGACTACACCCAGGGAGTAGATGTCGCTGCGCGAGTCCACCCCCTTCCCCTCCGCCTGCTCGGGTGAGAAGTAGGCGGCGGTGCCCATGACCGCACCGGTCTGGGTCAGGCTCTCCTCGGTGTTCATGGCTCGGGCGATGCCGAAGTCGGTGACCTTGACGTCGCCGTCCGGCGTGATCAACACGTTCCCCGGCTTCACGTCGCGGTGGACCACGCCGTGCCGGTGCGCGAAGGCCAGTGCGGCGGCGACGCCGGCGCCGATGGTGGCGATCTGGCGGGGGGGCATCGGCTGCGGGTCGCGCAGGACGGCGGACAGGGGACGGCCCTCGACGTACTCCATGACGATGAAGTAGGACCCGTCGTCCTCCCCCCAGTCGAAGACGGGGACGATGTTGGGGTGGGAGAGGTTGGCGGCGGCCTGTGCTTCGCGACGGAACCGTTCCACGAAGGTCCGGTCGACGGAAAGCTCGGGGAAGAGAACCTTGAGCGCGACCGGCCGCTCGAGCTGTCGGTCCATGGCCCGGTAGACCTGGGCCATGCCGCCGCGGGCGATCAGATGGGTCAGCTCGTAGCGACCCGAGTACGTGCGCGGTGTGTCGACCGGTTCCATGGCGCCCAGGAGCCTACGCTGGGAGCCTTCGCCGACGCGGAACGCATTGTCCCGTCATGGCGCAGCCGTCGTGGTGGTGACGGGGGCGGCCGTCGTCGTCGTGACCGGAACGGTCGTGGTGGTCGTCGTGGCCGGCGGGAGCGGGGTCACCACGGCCCCTAGTGGCGCCGGCAGCGTGGTCGTCGTCGTGGTGGTCGTCGTGGTCGTCGTGGTGGTGGTGATGCTGGCCACATAGACCTTGGCGGCGTGCAACGACGGCCGCTGGACACCCGCCTTGAGAGGCCCGATGGCGGCGGGGGACACGTCGCCGGTCGTCTTGCCGGTGTGATCTACCACCCTGGGGTGGAACCACAGCACCCCGCCGGGCTGGCCCTGCTCCACCACAATCTGCTCACCCTGCGCCGTCACGATCCAGTTGTCGTAGGCGTACCACTTGAGGACGTAGTAAGCCGCTACCGGCACAGCGGCCACCAGAATGACGAAGCCGATCACCCTCGGCGTGATGCGGCGCGGAATGCCCATGCGCCGCCGGCGGGCCCCCCGGCTCTCCTTGCCCTCCGGCTTGTCTCCCGCCCGCTTACTCGGGGGCGGCGGCACCCGCGCCGTCGAGCGGGCCACCGGGACTGCGGCGGTGGCCGCGCCCACGAAGAACTCGTCGCTGCGCGGCCCGGTCTCGGCCAGCGTCGCGGGCTCGTCGCCGAAGACGAGGCGGGAGCCGGGGGCGAGTGTCTCGTCCAGGCCGACCGCCGGGACGACCGTCGTCGCGTCGGACAGCCCGTGGCCGGCATCGGCATCGGCATCGGGCGCACGTTCGGTGGGCTCGGGTTCCGGTGCGGGCGCGCCGGTTTCCTCATCGGGGGACGGCTCCACCACCGGGACCGCCGCCGTGGCGGCCAGGGGGCCGACGAAGGCAGCCGCACCGAGGCTCAGGGGCGTCACCTTCGAGGTCGTGCCGTCGCCCTCCTCGCCCACCTGCACGTCCACGACCACAACGGTGATGTTGTCCGCGCCGCCGTGCCCGTTGGCCGTGTCAACGAGGCGCTGGGCCGCTTCGGTGGGGTCGTCGACCTCACCCAGAATGTCGGCCATTTCGTCATTGCCCACCTCGTTGGTGAGTCCGTCCGAGCACAGGAGCAACCGATCGCCGTTGCGGAGCTCGAGCTCCCACATGTCGGCGTCGACCTGGGAGGAGACGCCGAGCGCACGGGTGAGGATGTGGCGTTGCGGGTGGACCGCCGCCTCCGCCACGGTCATTTCGCCCTGGCGCATGCGCTCCTCGGCCAGGCTGTGATCGTCAGTGACCTGTGTGATGTCGCCCCCGGAGAAGAGGTAGGCCCGGGAGTCGCCGACATTGGCCAACGCCAACACATCCCTGCCTTCGGGCCCGCTGACCAACGCCACGGCCGTGAGCGTGGTCCCCATGCCGCGCAGATCGGCGTTGGCCTGGCTCTCGTGCCAGACCGCGGCGTTGGCCTCGGAGAAGGCCTCGAGCAGCCCTTCGACCGTTGGCGCCCGTTCGAAGGCCCGTTCGAGGGTCTCGACGGCGACCCGGGCCGCCACCTCGCCACCGACGTGGCCGCCCATGCCGTCAGCGACGGCGTAGAGATTGGGTCGCTCCAGAGGAAGGTCCTGGTTGACGTTGCGCACCCGCCCCACGTCCGAGGCGGACCCCGACCGCAACACCGTCAACGGGAGACCTCGAAGACGGTGGAACCGATCTGCAGGAGGTCGCCCTTGCCCAAGCGCACAGCCTGCGTGATCTGCTCGGAGTTCACGAACGTCCCGTTGGTCGAGCCAAGGTCCTCGACCCAGAGCTGGTCGCCGCGGCGGAAGAGGCGGGCGTGCAGCGTCGACGTGTAGATGTCCTCTGGCATGGCGACGCCGCACCCGGGCGAGCGCCCGATGGTCAGCTCGTCGTCGAGGTCGTAGGTGCGTCCGGCGTGCTCGGGCGGCTGGACCACCTTCAGGTGCAGCTGGCGCTTCCGGCCCCCGCGGGGTGGCGCCGCGGCACTGGCGGCCGCCCCTGCGGCCACGCGCTCCTCACGACGCTCCTGCCGCCGCATCGATCGCGGCTTGCGAATGGTGGCCGGGCTCATCTCCGCCCATACCGCCCGGATGACGCGCAGGAAGAAGAGGAAGATGAGCGCAATGACGCCCCATTGCATAATGCGGAGCACCGCATTGAGGTTCTGGGTGGCGATCAGGACCGCGACAGGACCGGGGGCCGTCACGACATTTCGAAGACGAGCTTCGTCGAACCCACGCTGACCTCGTCGCCACTGGCGAGGAGCTGTTCGCGGACCGGCGTGCCGTTCACCCTGGTCCCGTTGGTGGATCCGAGATCGGTGACGAACACGCCGTCACCCTTGCGACGGAGCTCAGCGTGGCGCCGGCTCACGTTGGAGTCCGGCAGCACCACTTCACACTCGGGAAGCCGGCCGATGACCAGGGCCTCCGAGCCCACCGTCACCCTCCGGCCGTCGGGCAGCACGAGCTCGGCCAGGAAACCCCCGTCCTCACTCTCGTGCACCTCCGCCGTCACCGTGAAGCGGCCTGGCTTCAGACTGGCTCCTTCGAAGATCTCCACCTCGACCGGACCGACGAAGGAATAGCCCTCGATCCGCGCGTGCTCACGAGCGGCGTCGGAGAGCTCGCGGGAGAGGGCGTCGATGAAATTGGAGAAGCGGCTCACGTCGGCCGCCGAAAGCGTCACGGCGAAGGCGTTGGGCGCGATCAGGCCTCGCACCCCCACTCGCCGGTGCAGGTCCATCTCGCGAGTCAACCGGCGGCCGATTTCGACCGGTTGGAGGTTGCTTCGAAACGGCTTGGCCAACGTGCCCTCCACCAGACGCTCGAGTCGCTCCTCAAACTGCTGGAGTCCCATGGTCTCTTAGAGATTACCGGTCCGACGCGCCCAGGAGGGATTCAGAGGCCGTCTGACCTGGTCAACCTCACCGGGGAATGGCCCTGGAGGCGGACTTTGGGACCCGGCGCAGGGACTACTGTTGTCCGGTCACCCGGGCGAGGGGCGGAATTGGCAGACGCGCAGGATTCAGGTTCCTGTGTCCGAAAGGATGTGCGGGTTCAAGTCCCGCCTCGCCCACCGCATCGGCCGGGAGGGGCCGCCACGGCACCCTCCCGCCGAATTGGGGCCGCGGGCGGCCCAAATCAGACCCGGCTCAGTGGAAGCGGGGGTCCCCGGCCGGAAGAACGACCTTCTCGACGACATGGCCGAGGTAGAACGGCAGTTCGAAGATCGACTGCACGCAAGGCGCCACCAGAGGCTTGCCCGGTCGCGGCAGCAACGTGCACAGCGGCAGCAGCCCTGTGGTCACGGTGTGCCCGTAGAGGTCCTTGAACGGCGTCTGCGACTGGTAGCAGACGGCGAACGGCACGAACCATGAACCGGCGGCGGCCTTGTTGGCGAAGGTCACCGTGTAGACGATGTTGGCGTTCAGCCCGGTGTCGGTCACCGTGGTGATCTGCGGCGCGTGCCGGAAGGGATCGCCGCACGAATAGCTGTTGTTGGCCGGGTCGACGTCGGTCTGAATGGAGCCCGCGGTGGAGGTCGAGGAGATCCCGAGCGTCTGCTGCGGTGTGGTCACCGACCCCGAGCAGCCCGATCCGGCGCATGTGGTCACCGCGTCGGCGACGACCACGCTGTCGGAGACCGACGCCGTCGTGCCGGCGATGGACGTGATCGTCACCGATGGCGCGTAGGTCCCGTGGGCGGCGTAGGTATGGGTGCCGCTGACGGTGAAGGTCGACCCGGACTGGGTGATGGTGCCCGTGCCGGGAGCCGTGCCGTCACCCCAGGCGATAGAGGCGGAGAAGTCCGCCGGTGAACCGAGGTAGCTGTCGGTGAAGGTCGCCACCGGGACAGTGAAGGCCTTGCCGGTGGTCTGGGGCGAGACCGTCGCTGCAGCGGCGGTAATCACGTCGGGGATGGCGGTCATCGACACATTGTCGAGCGCCGGGCCTTGAATGGTGTCCCCGGACGTGGCGTCGTCGAACTCGACCCGGGTCAAAGACGAGGCGGCCGTCACCGTCTTGGTCTGGTGCACCCATTGGAGCGGTGCGCCGGCGCTGAGCGCCTGAACAGTGGCCACGGTCACACCACC
>DATCEZ010000159.1:0-3538 GCA_036509775.1 Acidimicrobiales bacterium | reverse complement strand
GCGTTCAACCCCCAGCCCGCAGGGGCCACCGGTGGGACTGCGTTCGGCACCCAGCCGATCGTGACCATTCAGGACGCCGGCGGCAACACGGTGACGACCGACACGAACGCGGTCACCATGGCCATCGGCACCAACCCGTCGACGGGGGTCCTCTCCACCTGTACATCGACGACCACAGCCGGTGTCGCCGCGTTCACCGGTTGTTCGATCAACAAGGCCGCAAACGGCTACACGTTGACGGCGACGGATACCACCGACACGCTGACTCAGATCAGTAGTGCCTTCAATGTCACCGTCGGCCCGGCCGCCGCGCTCATCTTCACCGTCGAGCCCGGCAACGGCACCGGCGGCTCAGCGCTCAGTCCCCAGCCGACTGTGACCATCCTGGACGCCGGCGGCAACACGGTGACCACCGACACGAATGCCGTCACCATGGCCATCGGCACCAACCCTGGGCCCGGCACGCTGTCGACCTGCACGTCGACGACCACGGCCGGTGTGGCTGCCTTCACCGGCTGCGCGATCAACAAGCCCGGCACCGGCTACACGCTGACGGCGTCTGACAGCACGGATGCGCTGACCCAAGTCAGTACGGCGTTCAGCATCACCGTCGGCCCGGCCGCCGCGCTCGTCTTCACTGTCCAGCCCGGCAACGGCTTGCCGGGCATGGCGGTGATCCCCCAGCCGACCGTCACCATTCAGGACGCCGGCGGCAACACGCTGACGACGGACGTCCACGCGGTCACCATGGCCATCGGCACCAACCCGTCGACGGGCACGCTCTCGACATGCACGTCGACGACCTCCGCAGGGGTCGCCACCTTCACCGGCTGCACGATCAACAACGCGGGCACCGGCTACACGCTGACAGCGACGGACGCGGGAGACGCGCTCTCCCACACGAGCGCCCCCTTCAACGTCAACGCCCTCACGGTGTCGTGTGCTCCGACGGGCCTCACCGCCGCGGCAAACAATGGCGCCGTCACGCTGAACTGGGTCGCACCGTCCTGCAACGGCGGGTCGGCTGTCACCGGCTACTCGATCTTCGAGGGCACGGGTCCTGGCGCTGAGTCAACGACTCCGCTGAACAGCTCCTTCGATTCGACGACGACGTACGTCGCCAACGGTCTGACCAACGGCACCACCTACTACTTCAGAGTCCAAGCGGTGAACGCGGTCGGACCGTCGACGTCCTCCAACGAGGCCTCGGCCAGCCCGGTCGCTGCGTCGCCGAACGGCGGTTACTGGGAGGTCGCCTCCGACGGAGGCGTCTTCAGCTTCGGGAACGCCGGTTCGTTCGGCTCGGCTGCGGGCCTGCCGCTGAACCACCCAGCGGTGGGTATGACGCCCACGCACGATCGCCAGGGCTACTGGCTGGTGGCCTCTGATGGGGGCATCTTCAACTACGGAGACGCCCACTTCTACGGGTCGACCGGTGGGATGAGCCTCAACAAACCCATCGTCGGGATGGCGGCGACGACTGACGGCGGCGGGTACTGGTTGGTGGCCTCCGACGGCGGCATTTTCGCCTACGGCGACGCCCACTTCTATGGCTCCACCGGCGGCATGGCCCTCAACAAGCCCATCGTCGGCATGGCGGCCAATCCCGCTGGCGGCGGCTACTGGCTCGTCGCCTCCGACGGCGGCATCTTCAACTACGGCAATGCAGCCTTCGAGGGCTCGACCGGTGGCACCACTCTCAACAAGCCCGTGGTCGGCATGGCTGCGGCACCGGATGGCTCCGGCTACTGGCTCGTCGCCTCTGACGGGGGCATCTTCAACTACGGCAGCGCCGGTTTCTTCGGTTCCATCGGAGGGATGACCCTCAACAAGCCCGTGATCGGGATGGGCTAGGAACAGCACGCTCGCCCCGTCGCGGCACCGAGAGACCCCCGGGAGCCGCGACGGGTGGGCGGTCGCCTGCTTCAGCGGGCGAGCATGCGGCGGGCCTTGCCAAGCGCCCGCCGCTGCACGGTTTGCGTCCCAGCCACGTGCCACCACGCCCGGTTGAGCGACGTCCCCACCGTCGCCCGGTGCGGCTTCCGGCAGACATAGGCGAGCAGGTAACAGTTCTCTATGTCGTCGAAGATGCCGCGCTTGGTGGCCAGCTCAATGGGATCGAAGACGCCCCGGGCGACTGCATCGCCGCCGTAGTTGATGCCCTCGGCCCGTTCGATGACGAAGCCGTTGCCGCGCAGCATCGCCGCCATTTCGGCGTGCCGGTACTCGTACTTGTGGTCGGGGTCGATGAAGGCGTCCTGCTGCAACCGGGTCAGGTTGGCGTTGGGTGTGTCGAGTGCGAGGACGCCGCCGGGCTTGAGGACGCGGCGGGCCTGCGCCAGCACCTGCTCGGCCTCGGCCCGCGTGATGTGCTCAATGCTCTCCCCGCTGTAGACCATGTCGAACGACGCCGACGGATAGCTGCTGAGGTCTGTCATGGAGTGATAGCGGTAGGAGACCCGGCCGCCGGCGACGTCGACGGTCGTCTGGGTCTGGCCGTCCTGGTAGAGCTCGTGGCGGTCCTCGCTGGGCAGGTCGACGATGACGATCTCCTCGAATGCGTAGGGGTAGCCCATCAGGACGAGGGCGCCGTAGGGGACGCCGAGCGCCACGCCGCCGATGTCGAGGATCCGTCGCGCCTTCGGCAGGCTGCGGATGAAGACGCCACGCCCGTAGTGCAGCGAGGGGCCGAACTCGGTCATGGGGGCCGAGTGGCTCCATTCCGCCGAGTGGATCAACCACTCCATTAGCTGGCGCGCGCTTGTCGTACCGTTCTCGAGTTGGGCGACGAACGGGTCGTCGGGAGCCGGCTCCCGGCCGAAGAGGAGGTGGAAGAGCCCCCGGTGCAGTGCGCGGGCCGGTAGATCTTCGAGCAGCCCCGAGTCGGGGAACGAGTCCGGGAGCGGGGGCGTCTCGTCCACTCTCTCCTGGCGCGAATTGCCGGACGTGGACTCGGCCTGCATGGCGCCGACTGTAACCGGACCTCCTCCGCCGAGGCCTTCCCCTCATAGCCGGAGGACCGCTGTTGCAAGTACCAGGGGCCGGATCGGGCCGACCCCGTCCGGCTCAGACGGATTCGGCCCGGCGGGCCAGGTCATTGGCCGCGCAGAGCTCCATCAAGGCGGTGCTGATGGTGTCCAAGGGGTCGGCGGCGGTGATCTCGGCCTGGAGTTCCTGCGCCCGCCGGCGGTAGGAGTCCCGCGCCAGAACGCGGCGGACGGCCCGACCCACCATTGCAGGCGAGGGCCGGCCGGTGTGCAGGTTGACGCCCGCGCCGGACCACTGCACGCGGGCGGCGACCTCCGGCTTGTCCTCGCTGTCGCCGGCGACGACGAGGGGGACGCCGTTGGCCAGCGCCTGCTGCACGCCGCCATAGCCCCCGTTGGTCACCATGACGTCGACGTGGGGGAGCAGGAGGTCATGGGGGACGAAGCGCTCCAGGCGGACGTTCGCCGGCAGGTCGCGGCGCAGCGGTTCGGGGTCGGGCCCACCGGTGGTGGCCACGACGAGCACGTCGTCGCGGGCCAGGGCACGGGTC
>DATCEZ010000158.1:0-9484 GCA_036509775.1 Acidimicrobiales bacterium | reverse complement strand
CCGACAGGTTCATCTGGAAAACGAGCGGCCGGCAGGACACCTGCGGCCACACCTCGACGCCGTCGGCCCAGGCCGCATCATGTTCTGCAATCACCTTCTCGT
This sequence comes from Acidimicrobiales bacterium, assembly GCA_036509775.1. Taxonomy (GTDB): domain Bacteria; phylum Actinomycetota; class Acidimicrobiia; order Acidimicrobiales; family RAAP-2; genus Bog-473. The sequence goes on along the minus strand of DATCEZ010000158.1, from coordinate 9,382 downwards.
GATACGGGTACCCCTTCACGGTCAACAGCGCCGTCCAGGTGAACGGTCGCCCCACTTCGCGCTGGAGTTGGAAGACCTCTTGGTTGGAAAAGACGCCACCCGGCAGGAGCGCCACGACGCCGCGGCCGCACTGCTTCACCGGCTCGAGCAGGGCCCGCAACTCGGCCAGGTCGGCCACCCGGGAGGGCACCGGCCGACCGCTGTCGCCGTTGTGCGTCGGTGACGCGCTCGAGGCGAAGCCGGCAGCGCCGCCCGCCATGGCGTCGGCCACCACGGCCTGCATCAGCGAGATCTCCTCGTCGGTGGCCGGGCGCTCGTAGGCGTCCTCGCCCATGACGTAGAGCCGCACCGCGGTGTGGCCGACGTAGCACCCGAAGTTCAGGGCCGTCCCACGCGCCTCCACCGCATTCAGATACTGCGGGAACGTCTCGAACGCATCCCACGGCACACCGGCGGCCAGGGTATCGAAGCTCATGTCCTCGACGTGCTGGAGGGTTCGGGCCAGCAGGGAGACCCCGTCCTGCCGGATCGGGGCGATGGAGAAGCCGCAGTTACCTGCAATAACCGACGTCACCCCGTGAAAGGACGAAGGCGTCAGCGAGGGGTCCCAGAAGACCTGGGCGTCGTAGTGGGTGTGGATGTCGACGAAGCCGGGGCTCACAATCTGGCCGTCCGCATGGAGCACACGATCGCCCCGCAGGTTGGTCCCGATGTCACTGATACGGCCGCCTGTGATGGCGACGTCGGCGGGGCTGCCGGGAGCACCGGTGCCGTCCACCACGGTCCCCCCTCGAATGACGATGTCGGCGTGCATGCGCCCATCGTCGCAGCCCCCACGCCCCGTTGCACGCGGGATGGGGGAATCGCCGCGGTCGTCGGATACCGTGGGTAGGGAAGATCCGGCTCAATACGGGTAGTGGTTGAGCAGGACGTCGGTGACGGAGGGCGCATGGCGGTTCGGTTTTTCAGGTCCAAGGAGACGCCCCCGCCTGACGATTCCCTCCAGATCTCCGGCGCCATCGTCGCCCCCTCCGACGGCCCCTCCCCCGTCCAACTGGTGGACGCCGGGCGCGCCCCGCACGGCCTCGGGGTCGTCCGGGACCAGTACGAGCGCAAGATCCGCAAGAGTCCGACCATCCGGATGGTGCCCAGCTCCATGATGGTGGAGGGCAGGCGGCTGCGCTTCGCCGTCTCGGACAACGTCGACGCGTACGGCCCCGACGGCCCCGGCTCACCTCCGATCTGGGCGGTGAACATCCACGGGTACTTCGCCGGCGGCGGCATGTACTGGCGCGAGAGTGCGCGGCTGGCCGAGCAGCTGGGCTGGCGGGTCATCAACCCCAGCCTGCCCGGCTTCGGCGGCAGCGACCCGCTCGACTGGTCCGACGTCTCCATGGAGAACCTGGCCAATCAGGTGATGGCCATCGTGCACAAGGTGGACGCCGGGCCCGCGGTCCTCCTCGGCCATTCGATGGGTGGCGCGGTGGCCGTCCAGTTCGCCCACGACCACCCGCGGCGAACGCTCGGCCTCATCTACCGAGACGGCGTGAGCACCCCCGCCTGGAAGGAGCGCCGGGGCGTCCTCCCCAGCGTGCTCTCCATGTTTCTGCCCGACGTGGCGCCCATGGTCGACATGGTCGCCGCCGTGGTGTTCGACCTGCCCGACCTCTTCATCGGCAGTATGTACTCAACCGTGCGCGCCGTGCTGCCCGACATGCGCCAGAACATCCGCACCATGTCCCAGACGCTGCCGGTTGGAAGCATGCTCATGGGGGTGGACCAGCGCAGCGAGGTGCGCCACATCGCAGCCCAGGAGATCCCGATCCTCAACGAGTGGGGCTGCTTCGACCGCATCACGCCGAGTGCCACCGCCCTCGAGTTCGCCGCCATCGCACGCTCGCCCGTCCTGTGGGTGCCGGGCGGCCACAGCTGGATGCTGGCCAGGCCCCAGGGCCAGACGGACATCCTCACGCATCTTGTCCAGGGTGGATCGTTCACGGCGAAGGTGGACGACCGCTGGCGCCAGCTCACCCCGCGCGAGTACACGCTGCGCGCCGTGAACTGACGAGCCGGGTGGTGTCGCCGGCCGGCTCTGTGCCAATGCGGCGGATGCTGCTGCAGACCCAAGCGAGCCATCGTTGATCGACCGTCTTCTCCAGCCGCTGCTCTCACTGCATGGGTGGCCGGCCTACACCCTCGTTGGCCTCTTGGTCTTTGCCGAAGCGGCCGTGATGCTCGGCTTCGTCTTCCCGGGCGAGACGGCCGCCGTCCTCGGTGGCGTGCTGGCTTCCAAGGGCGGGGTGAACCTCGAGGGCATCCTCGCAGTCGTCGTCGTCTGCGCCATCGCTGGCGACTCCGTGGGCTACGCCGTCGGCGAGCGCTGGGGTCCCAAACTTCTGGAGCTGGGGCCACTGAAGAAGCGCGAGAAAGGCATCACCGCCGCGCTCGACCAGCTCACCCGTCGCGGCCCCGTGGCGGTCTTCGTGGCCCGCTTCTCCGCCTTCCTACGCGCCGTCGTCCCGGGGCTGGCCGGCCTGTCCTCCATGCACTACCGGACGTTCCTCTGGGCCAACGCCGCCGGCGGGCTGTGCTGGGGTGTGCTGTACGTGCTGCTCGGCTACTTCGTCGGGCAGAGCGTCGAGAAGGTCACGGGCATCGCGTCCGATGTCGTCCTCGGGCTCATCCTCTTGGCGATTGTGGTGCTCGTCGTGCGCCACTTCCGCAAGGACAAGGCGGAATTCGAAGGGCCCTCATCGTCCTCGCCGGCGACAGGTGCGACGCCGGCGACCGGTGCAGGTGCCGATGCGGCGGGTGCCGACGATGCAACCTGATCAGCCCGGCCCGCCCAGCACCGAGCGGTCCCCGGCCTGCAGACCACGCACGACCCGGGTGAACTCGCCCGCCGCATCGTCGCCGACCGCGTCGGTGTCCATGAAGCGCACCGCCGTGGGGTCGCTGCGATCCACCCCGAACAGCCCGTAGCGCGGCTCGTAGGTGCCCCACTCGTAGTTGTCCATGAGCGACCAGTGGAAGTAGGCGGTCACCGGCGCGCCGGCGGCCACAGCGTCGACCACCGCGCCCAGGTGCTCGCGCACATAGCGCGGCCGGTCCATGCCGTCCTCACGCCGGACGGCCTGCCCGTCGCGCGTGCGCGTCGCCATGCCGTTCTCCACGACCCACAGCGGGAGTCCCGGCCGCAGCGCCGACTCGGTCACGCACCAGGCGCGCAACGCCGCCGGATGCGACTCCACGTCCCAGTAGGCCCGGCTGAAGGACCAGTCGCGCCCACCCGACGGCGTGCGCCGGCCCGGGACACGCATGGCGTGACTCGCCACCGGGTCGTACCAGTCGAAGCCGACCGCATCCATGACGCGTGGGCGCGTCGACGCGTACACCGCATTGAGCACACGGCGGGGGGCACTGCGCCGCGTCCTGCCGCGCAACCTCGCCCAGGCCGCACTCCGGGCCGGCTCGCGCACCGCGCCGTACGGGGACACCGAGGCGAAGAAACGGCGTATCACCGCCTCCCCGGCGTGGCGCGGCGGAAAGGCGGCGTCGTGGACCGTCCGGCGCTCGTCCACGTAGCGGTCCACGTCGTCGGGATCGACGCCGGCGTCGCGCACCTGGAGCAGGTCGAGCAGCATGCGGTCGTGCTCGTAAATGGACGACGAGCTCGTGTTCACCGTGACCTCGGCCTCGGGCTGCACATCGGTGATGACATCAGCCGCCAGCACGTGGGCGGTGAGGATGTTGTCGAGGGCGCAGAAGGCGTCGGCGACGGCCATGCGGCGTCCGGGTGGGCACGAGCCTTCTATCCAGCCCATCAGCGTCACGATGTTGGGCTCGTTGATCGTCACCCAGCGCCGGCAGTACGGCGCCAGGGGCGGGAGGATCCGGGCCACGTGCCGGGCGAAGATGTCCGGCGAGCCCGGCCGCAGCCAGAACTCCTCGCCCAGCCATGCCGGGTGGGTGAAGTGGTGCAGCGTCACGATGGGCTCAAGACCACGGTCGACGCACATGGCGAGGATTTCGGCGTAGCGCTCCAGGGCGGCGGCGTCATAGGCGCCGGGGCGGGGCTCCAGGCGGGCCCACTCGACTGAGAGGCGGAACGCGTTGCAGCCGATGGCGGCGGCGCGGTCGAGTGCCTCTTCGGGACGGCGCCAGAAGTCACAGGCGAGGCCCGAGCGTGCGGCCTTGCCGGCACCCTCCCAGGCGGCCCAGTTGTTGTGCGGCTCGCCGTCGCCGTTGTACCCGCCCTCGACCTGGTAGCCCGAGGTCGCCACGCCGATGAGGAAGCCCTCGCCGAGAAGGGATGGCGATGATGGTGCGGAAGGCATCCGTGCAGCTTGGCAGGCGCAGCTGCGGTGCGCCCCGGGGCCGGCCGGGGTGCGTCCCGGGGCCGAGCCGCCGGGCCTATTGCGGCCGGGACTAGTGCGGCCGGGCCGCCGAGCGCATGCTGGCCAGCGCCGTCGAGACGATGTCGACCTCGTCGCTGGCGTGGCGGACCAACGAGCGCACCTGCGGCTCGGTGGCGTCGCTGCCGGCGCGCACGGCGGCCGCCTGCACGTCGCGCGCCGCCCCGATCACCTCGGCCACCTGGCGGCGCACGTCAGCCTGACTCGCCCCGGGGGGCAGGCGGCGCTCCAGCTTGAGCAGGCCGTCGAGCTCGTCGGCCACGCGTTGGAGCGAGCGGCACACCGAGGGCAGCTCGGACACGGGGGCATCACGCGACTCGGCGTGGGCCACCGCTATTTCGGCGTCCTCGACGGCGACCCGGAGGCGCCGGCGGACCCGGGAGGCCGCGCCCCGGCTCAGGTCCTCGGGCGTGGCACGTCCGGCGATGCGCTCCCGGCCGGCGCCGAACAGCGCCAGCGCGCCCAGGAGGCCGCGCACCAGCACGTGCCCGTGCAGCAACCGCCAATGCCGGCGGACGTAGCTACGGGCGACGAGGAAGGTCGCCACCACGCCCCCGACGACCACCACGCCGGCGATGAGGAAGAACTCGAGCACGTGGGCCACGAAGGTCACGCCACCAATGCTACGCGGGAGAAGCCGGATTTCCCGGCAGTACCCTCGAGGGATGGAACCGGACGGAGCCGGGGACGCCGAGCGGACGCCATCGCCCGAGCCCCAGGCCGAGCCGGGGTCCGAACCCGAGGCCCAGCTCGTGGCCGGTCCGGGGCCAGTGTCAGGGCCCGAGCCATGGCGGCCCGGCATCCCCTCCATCAGGGAATTCCTCCCGAGCCTGCTCTTCGGGGCCGCCCTCCCGATCGGCGTCTACTTCATCGTCCGCCGCCACGTGACCAGCGACACGCAGGCCCTGATCGTCGCCGGCTGCTTCTCCGTCGCCTACATCCTCATTGCGTTCATACGCCAGCGCACGGTCGACGTGGTCGGGCTCGCCGTCCTCGTCGGCTTCGCAGCCGGCGTGATCACGTCCACGCTGCTCGGCGGCAACGATTACGTGCTCAAGGTGCGCGACGGGTTCTTCACGTTGTTGTTCGGCGTGGCCTGCATCGTGACGCTCTATACACACGACCGGCCTGCCTTCTTCTACGTCAACCGCTACCTCTCGGCGGGCACCGACCCGGCCAAGGTGTCCGCCTTCGACGAGCTGCACGACCTGCCGCTCGGTCGCCACATCTTCCGCACGCTGTCCCTCGTCTGGGGCATCGGCCTGGTCGTCGAAGCGTCGGCCCGCCTCACGCTGGCCGACCTGCTGCCCACCGGGACCTTCATTGCCGTCTCCCCGTTCATCACGGGCAGCGTCATCGGCAGCCTCTTCGCCTTCACGGTCGTCTACACGAAGCGGACGCAGATCTGGTCCCTGTCGTCCGGCCCCGACCCCGGACACAGGTCCGGCGGGGAAGGCGGGGCCACCCCGCCGCGTCCGCCGCACCCCTGACCGGGGCGACCTCACATATCCTCGGCGGCACACGAGACCGTCAGAAGGGAGCCCACCATGGCCGACGTAGTGCTGCGGGAACGCCAGGGACATGTCGAGGTCCTCACCATCAACCGCCCCGAGGCGCGCAACGCCATCAACGGGCCCGTGAGCCTGGCCATGTCCGGCTTCATGGACGAGCTGGCCGAGGACCCCGACTGCTGGGTGGTCGTTGTCACGGGCAGCGGCGACAAGGCCTTCAGCGCCGGCATGGACCTCAAGGCCTTCAGCAGCGGCGAGGGCGGCGACATCATGGGGGCCAGCGGCGGGTTCGGCGGGCTCACCCAGCGCGACTTCCCCAAGCCGCTCATCGCCGCGGTCAACGGGTCAGCTCTGGCCGGCGGCTTCGAGATCATGCTCTCGTGCGACCTGGTCGTCGCCGCCGAGCACGCCATGTTCGGCATCCCCGAGGCCAAGCGTGGCCTCATCGCGGGGGCGGGGGGCCTGCTCCGCATGCCCAAGCGCTTGCCAATTGCGGTCGCTCTCGAGATGGCGATGACCGGCGACCCCATTGACGCCGCTCGTGCGTACGACCTCGGCCTGGTCAACCGCGTGGTGCCGTCGGGCGTGGTGGTGGAGGAGGCCGTGGCCCTGGCGGACCGCATCGCCGCCAACGCGCCGCTGGCCGTGCGCTACTCCAAGAGCGTCATGAAGCAGGCCGCCGAGGTCTCCGAGGCCGAAGGCTGGAAGATCAACGCCGCCGCCGTCGGCGTGGTCTTCTCGTCGGCCGACGCCATGGAGGGGCCGATCGCCTTCGCCGAGAAGCGCCCGCCCAATTGGCAGGGAAAATAAGCGCCCGTGTTGGCCCCCGCCCTCCTCACCATCCGCCTGACGCTGCACGTCCTGGCTGCGGCCGTGTGGGTCGGTGGCCAGATCGTGATGACGGGACTGGTCGGGCCGGCCCGGGGCCTGGGGCCCGACGCCCCCAAGACCCTGGCCCGGGCCTTCGCCCGCCTGGCCTGGCCCGCCTACCTGGTGCTGCTGGTCACGGGGGTCTGGAACATCTCGGCCGTGGGCTACTCGAACATGGACTCGGCCTGGAAGGCCGTCCTCATGGCCAAAATCGCCGTGGTCGTCCTGGCCGGGGCGGGCGTCCTGCTCCACCAGCGGGCCACTACCAAGCGTGGCCTGGCCGTCTGGGGGTCGCTCGGAGGCCTCGCCAGCGTGGCCGCTCTGGTCATGGGCATCCTGTTGGCCGGGTGACTCCGAATAGGTGGCGGCGATGGCCCGGTGTGAGGGAACTCCCGCCCGGGAATGGGTCTAACCTGGAACCCAGTTCACCGCCTTTGGACTCAGGTGAAGGAGAACCCAATGCTGGCTGATCTTTTTGGTCTCGATGCGATCTGGGCGATCGTCATTATCGCCGTACTCATATTCGGTGGTGCCGCCATCCCCAAGCTGGCCCGGAGCCTCGGCTCGGCGAAGACACAGTTCGAGAAGGGCCTCGACGAGGGAAAGAAGGCCGGCGACCCGGACGCCACCGCGTCCGCCGCCGTCGACAGCCCCGCCGAAGGGAAGACGCCGGGCGCCTGATCGCCTGACCCTGCGGCCGACCATGGCTGCAGGGGCCGTACCCGCATCTCCGCCCTGACTCGCACCCCGGGGGGTCCGTGCCATCTGATGTCCTCGCCGTCGCCGACCGTTTGTGGAACGGCGAGTTGTCGACGTCCACCTTCCACCCGGTCGATCACGTCGGCGGGTTCGTCGAGATCACCGATGGCGTCGGGTTCTGCCCCTCCTTCGCCAACGTCTCCTCGTTCGCCACCGAGGACGGCCTGTTCCTGGTCGACACCGGCAGTGCCCCGCTGGCCCAGATCGTCCACGACGACATCCGAGGTTGGAGCCCGGACCGCCTCAACACCGCCGTCTACTCCCACGGTCACATCGACCACGTCTTCGGCGTGCCCGTATGGGAAGAGGAGGCGCTCGCACAGGGTTGGGTCGCCCCCGTGGTCATCGCCCACCATGCGCTGCCCGCCCGTTTTGACCGCTACATCTTCACCGCCGGCTACAACACCATCATCAACCGCCGCCAGTTCGGCTTCACCGACCTGAACTGGCCGACCGAGTACCGCTACCCGGACCGGACCTACCACGACACGCTGGATCTCTCGGTCGGTGGCCGCAGCTTCTCGCTGCGCCACGAGAAAGGCGAGACCGACGACCATACCGTGACCTGGCAGCCAGACAGCCGGGTCCTGTGCTGCGGCGACCTCTTCATCTGGGCCTCGCCCAACGCCGGCAATCCCCAGAAGGTGCAGCGCTACCCCCGGGAGTGGGCGGCCGCCCTGCGCCGCATGCTCCAGTTGGACGCGGAATTCCTGTTGCCGGGGCACGGCTTTCCGGTCATAGGGGCCGACCGGGTCCGGATCGCCCTCACCGACACGGCGGACCTCCTCGACTCCCTGGTCGATCAGACCCTGGCCGTCATGAACGCCGGCGGGCGGCTCGACGACGCCATCCACGCCGTGAGCGTCCCCGCTGCGCTGGCGGACCGGCCATTCCTGCAGCCGGTCTACGACGAGCCCGAGTTCATTGTGCACACCGTCTGGCGCCAGTACGGCGGCTGGTGGGACGGCAACCCCGCCACCCTGCAGCCGGCGCCCGAGCAGGCGCTGGCTCTCGAACTGGCGGAGCTGGCCGGCGGGGCGGGTGTCCTGGCCGACCGGGCCCTCGAGCTGCTCGCCCTAAATGATGAAGGGGCGTTGCGGCTGGCCGGCCACCTGGCCGAGCACGCCTGGCTGGCCCGGCCCGATGACGAGGGGGTGCAGCGGGCACGCCAGCAGGTCTTCGCCGCTCGGGCCGCCCGGGCCACCTCCACCATGGCGCGGGGCGTCTTCACCTGGGCCGCCAACGAGTCGACAGCACCACCGCACTCGCATCCGCACTGACCCGACACCGCACGACGATTTCCAATTTTTTTGCCGGGTTCGATAGTGTCGGCGCGGTGGACTCGTCGCTGACCAGCCCGTCTTCCGAGACACCCGAAACCCCAGCTCGCAGCGCCAAGAATCCACGCCGCCGCCTGGCCGCCGTGGTGGTCGGCCTGGGGGCCCTCCTCCTCACGGGCTGCCAGCTCCCGAGCTTCGGCGCCTACAAGGGCGCCACCTCGCAAGCCCAGTCCACTTTCCACCTCTGGCAGGGCTTCTTCATCGTCGGCATCATCGTCGGCGGCTTCACGCTCCTGCTGATCGTGTGGGCGATCTTCCGCTACCGGCGCCGGTCCGACAACATGCCGGTGCAGACGCAGTACCACACGCTCACCGAGATCGTCTACACCGTGATGCCCATCCTGATCGTCCTCGGGCTCTTCTGGGCGACGGTCGTGGTGGAGAACAAGGTGACCGCGGTCGAGCCCAACCCGGGGACGGTCATCCACGTCTACGCCTTCCAGTGGGGCTGGGAGTTCGAGTACCCCAACGGCGTCAAGGTGATCGG
>DATCEZ010000157.1:0-2759 GCA_036509775.1 Acidimicrobiales bacterium | reverse complement strand
GGGCCCGCCTCGGCATGGCGCGCACCTTCCAACGCCTGGAGCTGTTCTCGACGCTCAGCGCCGCCGACAATGTGCGCGTCGGGCTCGAGGTAAGCGAGAGGAGCGCGCCACACGCTGCCGCCCTGGGCCTGCTGGAGCGCGTCGGTTTGGGGGACGAAGCTGCTGCGCCCGTGTCGTCACTGCCGACCGGGTCGGCCCGCCTGGTGGAGTTGGCCCGCGCCCTGTCGACCGATCCGAAGGTGCTCCTCCTCGACGAGCCGTTCTCCGGCCTCGATGAGCACGAGAGCGCTGCCCTGGGGCGCCTCCTCATCGCGCTGGCGGCGGAGGGTCGCGCCATTCTGCTGGTCGAGCACGACACCGACCTGGTGTTGGAGATTTGCTCCACGGTGCACGTGCTCGACTTCGGCCAGGTCATCGCCTCGGGACCTCCGGACGCCATCCGGCAGGATCCGGCGGTGCAGGAGGCCTATCTGGGCCACGCCAAGGATGCCGGGTGACAGGGACGGGGCGAGAGAAGGCCGAACCGGGAGCCGGCGTCACGATCGATGGCGTCCGCGCGGCCTACGGACGCATTGAGGTGCTCCACGGCGTGGATCTCCAGGTGCCTGCCGGCGGCGTCTTCGCCTTGCTCGGGCCCAACGGGGCCGGAAAGAGCACGCTCTTGAAGGTGGTGAACGGGCGCCTGCGTCCGACGGCGGGTTCCGTCGCGGTGGACTGGGTGACGCCCACGAGCTGGAAGCCCGACGTCTTGGCGCGGGCCGGTATGGTCGCCATCCCCGAGGGGCGTGGCGTGTTCCCCAACTTGACGGTGCGTGACAACCTGCGCATGTGGACCTACCGCGGGGGTCTCACCACGGCGGAGGTCGAGGCCCGGGCCTACGAGCAGTTCCCCCGCCTGAAGGAGCGCCGCAAGCAACTGGCCGGAACGCTCTCGGGCGGGGAACAACAGATGCTCGCCATCTCGCGCGCGCTGGCGGGGGAGACCAAGGTACTGCTGCTCGACGAGCTTTCCATGGGACTGGCGCCCATCATCGTGGGCCACCTCTACGAGTTGGTGGCGAGCATCGCCGCCGGCGGGGTGACCGTCGTCGTCGTCGAGCAGTTCGCCGAGACCGCACTCGGTGTGGCGAACCGGGCCGCCATCATGTTGCACGGCCGCATTGCCCACGAGGGAACCCCGGCGGAAATGGCCGACGCGGCCCAGTCCGCCTATCTCTGACGCTCGAGGTCAGTTCTCCTCGGCCAGGACTACCTGCACCGACAGCGCGTCTCCCGCGGAGACCACCAGCTCGTCCACGCCGCCGGCGTCGACGATGTCGCCGCGGGCCGCTTCCACTGCAGCCAGCGTCGCCGGTGGGCCGCCAACGGTGAGGAGCGCCACCCGCGCCCGCATGGAGCGCTTGTTGGCGGTCTTCTCCCGCCGGACAGCACCGAGGACTTCGGACGCGACCGCCAGCACCGACTCGTCGGCTCCGGTGCGCGGCCGCACGTCTCCGGCCTCGGGCCAGGACGCCAGGTGCACGGAGCCGTCCTGCCACCAGCTCCAGACCTCTTCGGTGACGAAGGGCAGGAATGGCGCGAAGAGCCGGTGCAGGACGGAGAGGGCGAGTGCCAGCGTCGCCCGGGCAGAGTCCGTCCCGCTGGCCCCGCCCTCGCCGTAGGCGCGCGTCTTGACCAGCTCGACGTAGTCATCGCAGAAGGACCAGAAGAACGTCTCGGTCACCTCGAGCGCGCGGGCGTAGTCGAATTCGTCGTGCGCTGCCGTTGCCGCGTCGACGAGCGTGGCCAGCCGCGCCAGTAGTGCAGCATCGAGCGGCATGTGCACGGCGTCGACTCCGGGAATCGGGCCCTCGCCCAAGCGCCCCAGCGCGAACTTCGACGCGTTGAGGACCTTGATCGCCAGCCGGCGTCCGATCTTCATGACGCCCACGTCGAGGGCGGTGTCCGTTCCCGGCCGTCCGTTGCAGGCCCAGTAGCGCACGGCGTCGGACCCGAACTCCTCGAGCGTGGCCATGGGCGTAATGACGTTGCCCTTCGACTTGGACATCTTCTTGCGGTCCTTGTCGAGGATCCAGCCGTTGATGGTCGTATGCCGCCAGGGCAGGACGCCGTGCTCCTGATGCGAGCGCAGCAACGTGGAGAAGAGCCAGGTGCGGATGATCTCTGGTCCCTGAGGCCGCAGATCCATCGGGAAGGTGGCTGCGAACAGCGCAGGGTCGTCCTCCCAGCCGCAGGCGATCTGCGGCGTCACCGAAGAGGTGGCCCATGTGTCCATGACGTCGGGGTCGCCGGTGAAACCACTCGGAACGCCGCGCTGCTCCGGGGAGTAGCCCGCAGGCACATCGGTCGTCGGGTCGACTGGCAACAGCGATTCGTCGGGGACGATGGGAGATGTGTGGTCGGCTTCGCCGTCGGGACTGACGGGGTACCAGACCGGCACGGGGACGCCGAAGAAGCGCTGCCGGCTCACCAGCCAGTCGCCGTTGAGGCCGCTGACCCAGTCGTCGAAGCGGACCTGCATGTAGGGCGGGTGCCAATCCAACTCGGTGCCCCGCTCGAGAAGCTCCCGGCGCAGCACGTCGTCGCGACCGCCGTTGCGGATGAACCACTGCCGGCTCGTGACGATCTCGAGCGGACGGCTTCCCCGCTCGTAGAACTTCACCGGGTGCCGAATCGGCCGAGGGTCGCCCACCATGTCCCCCGAGGCGGCCAGCAGCTCCACCATCGCTCGCTGCGCCTGCTTGACGGGCCGGCCGGCG
>DATCEZ010000156.1:0-12090 GCA_036509775.1 Acidimicrobiales bacterium | reverse complement strand
AGCACGACGCGCTCGACGCCGGGAATCATGGTCTCCAACCGGTCCGCCCACTCCTCGGCGAAGAACGAGTCGCCGGTGCCCCATGCCACCATCGTCGGGGCGTGGAGTTCGGCCAGCAGCGGGGCGACCGCCACCGCGTCGTCGGCCGACGACGCGGTGAGGAGACGCTCCAGCCCCTGCCCCTTCAGGGAGAGGTCGACTCCGTCGCCCTCAGGGATGGGGCCGTGCGCGGGGAGATCGGGGGCGATGCAGCAACGCAGGCCGGCATGGTCGTGGCGCGGTCCGACGACCCGCTCGCCGCGAAGAAGGCGATGACCGAGACATTTGGGGGGATGATCTCGGCGCTCTGAGCACCAGTGGCACCGGTCGTTCCTGCTTGAATATCGCCTGTGATCAGGCCTGTACGTCGAACGCAACCAGTTGCACGACGGATTGCTCTGGGCGTCTGCACCTTGTCGATTGGGGCCCTGTGCCTCGTGCTGCCCGGCATCTCGGCTCCGGCGACCGCCGACACCTCCGGCATCGGCCCCACCTTCGTGACGCCGATGGACGTCGTCGGCGACCCGGTCGCCGGAGAAGGCGCGGCGGCGGCAGTGACGGTCGACAGTTCGCACAACCTCCACCTGGTCGGAGTGGCACCCGACACGGGCCACGTTGTCTGGTCGAAACCGTTCTCGGAGTCGTTGATCGACCCGAGCCTCCCGCCGGCGCTCGATTCCCTCGGCAATGAGGTCATCGATCTCGTCCCGGCTGTCAAGGTCACCAATCCACTGGTGAACGTCGAGGCGATCAACCTGACGACGGGCGCGGTCGTCTGGAAGGGTCCCCAGGACGTGCTCGTGGGGGACGTGCCGTCACCGTGCGTGCACATGACCGATTTCTGCGTGACGGTCTATAACAAGGACGGCTCCTCGACGACGGCTGTCCTGAGTCCCGCCGACGGCAGTGTTCTCGGGCTCTTGAAGGGCGCCAGCAACGCACTGGACTACGACCTCTACGAGACCGACGCCAAAGCCCCCACGATCGAGGCCGTCTCGGGATCGGGCACCGTCCAATGGACCAAGACGACGAATCAGGTCTTCGGCGGTTCCGGCTACGACCCGTACACGGGCATTTTCTCCTCCTACGGCACCACCGAGGTGGCAACCGTTCCACCGCCGAGCGCCAACTCCGACCACTCCGAAGGGCTCGATAACTCCAAGACCGTCGGCCTCTCCCTCGCCGACGGCAGCACGCTCTGGAGTCTCCCCGGCCAATACGACTGCGACGGAAGTCTCGGTTTGCTGGTGCCGCCCGTGAACTGTGTCTACAAGGGCGTCCTGGCCAAGACGAAGAGCAACGCGAACGGATCCACCTACACAGGCCTGCAGATGAGCCTGCAGGGCTTCAACCCGGCGACCGGTGCGGTCACCTGGAACGTGCCGGTGCGCGACATCGACGACCTCACCAACTTCAACGCTGAGTTCATCGACGACGACAGTCTGTTGGTCCAGTTGGCCGACGGCACGAACGCCATCCTCGACACGTCGAGCAGGAAGACTGCCGCCGTGCCTCCCGGGCAGGTCTTCTGGTGCATCGGAGGTCACACATTCAAGGTGAACGAGAACAAGACGTTCAACAAGGCCGAGAACCGCCCGGAGGAAAACGAGTACTACCCCTGCAAGGAGAACGGCGACACCGCCCAGACCTGGCCCTCGACCTCACCGGATCAGATCGGCGTCACCGTGGACGGTGAGTTCATGTGGGCGACCACGCACGGGCTCGCCCGGCGCTCGGTCGGGCCCGCCGAAGGGGTGGCCTGAGTCAGTTCAGCCTCGCCTGCGGCCGCCTCCCTGCCTGACCCAGTCGGGGAGTCGAACGGGTCGTCCTTCCGAGTCGACGCACCCGTGCACGGTCACTGCGGTCGCCCGCGCCTCAGTCTCCACAGCCAGGAGGTACGCGATCTGGAAACTCGCGCCGCGGACGGCGCCGATGCGCAAGGACACGGCCACCTCGTCGTCGAAACGCAGCGGTCGCCGGTAGTGCACCGAGACCTCGAGGACGGGAAACTCACGGGCATCGCCGCCGACTCCTCCGCGGACCGCGTCGTAAGGGTGCCCGATGGCCCTGAGGTACTCGACCCGCGCCTCTTCGAGGTAGGGCAGATAGGCCGCGTGATGGATGATCCCCATGGCATCGGTCTCGGCGAAGCGGGTACGCAAGCGGTGCGTGAACGAATAGTCCGCCAGATCGAGCGTGGGTTCGAGGGATTGGCGGGCCACGGTCCGCCCGCTACTCCCCCGCCGCGCCGGCGGAAGGCGGGCGGCGGCTCGACGCCAGACGATTCACCCGATCCTGATTGAAGATGGCGAACTCACCATCGGCTTCGACCGTGACGACACCACCCTGCACAATGCGACCCTTGCTGAAGATCCGTCGTTCCGTGACGTCGGTCACCCAGCCCTCGAACACGGCTTCCTCGTTGGTGAGCGTGGGTCGCACGTAGCGCAGGGCCAGCGAGACGGTGGGCCCGACCGACCCCACAATCGCATTGGCGGCGGTGAGGATGATGTCGAAGGTCGCGGCCAAGACCGCTCCGTGCACGCATCCGGGCGCTCCCTCGTAGGTCACGTCGAAGACCCCGCGCCCGTATGCCTTCGGGGGGTCGAAGTCGAGGACGACCGGTAACGCCACCGGATTGAACGGGCCGACCACGACGTCATAAGGCATCGCACCACCGAGGGGCACGTCTTTGGGTGGGCCGTCCTCGTCGGGTGGGATGAACCGGGGCAGTGGGTCTGCCGGGAGGTGCGCCTCGAGCTCGTCGGCGAGAACGGACAGCTGGGCCGTCAATCGGGTCGTCTCCGCCGCCGGTGGGGCAGTGCTGACCGACAAGCGGATGAGGCGACGCAGCACGTCCGCCAGCTCCAACGCTTCGGGCTCCCGGCCGCGGAGCCCGGGGTGGTCCTGGAATGACGTCGGCCTGGGGTCTGGCGTCAACACGGCGGGAACAGTACTGCCGGCTCTCGCCGGCCCGACATTCGACGCCGTCACCGCACCACGCGGCCGGGCGGCTCCGGTTGGCCGCCGAACTGCGCTCGTAACATGGCCGGGTGACCCCCGAACATGCAGTCCAGTTCACCTCCGGCAGCCCCGAGACCGTCCTCGACCCGCTCGACCCCGAGCTGGCCGCCGCGCTCAGTGCCGCCCAGTCCCTGTCTCCCGAGAGCCGGCGGCAGGCGGTGGGAGCAGTGGCGGCCCGGGACCCGCACTGCCTGCAGGCCTGGGCCGACCTGGCCGAGCTGGCCGAAGACCCCATCGATCGCTACGCCTTCGCCCGCGTCGGCTACCACCGTGGGCTCGATGCGCTCCGGGCCGCCGGCTGGCGTGGCTCGGGCTACGTGCGCTGGCGGGACGAGCCCAACCGGGGCTTCCTCCGTTCGCTGCACATGCTGCAGCTGGCCGCGGGGTCCATCGGCGAAATGGACGAGGAGGTCCGCTGCGACCTCTTCTTGCGCCAGCTGGATCCGGAATGGGGCACCCGGGAGGCCTGAGTCCGGGCCCGCCCGCACGCACGTCCCGGGCCCCGGAAGGGGTGTGCCTGCACGTAGTTAGAGTGTCTAACTGTATGATGGTCGAAATGTCTGTGACCTCTCCCCCCTCTGCCGACGCGGCCCCCGAAGGCAAGGCCGGTGCCCGCGCCGGCTCGAAGACAACCGCGGCTCCCCCGGTGCTGGGCACCTACGGCCGGGTCGCGGCCTGGCTCTCCAAGCGAGTTGAGGTCGCGTTGGCCCAGGTAGAGCTGACGCTTCCCCAGTACCGGGTCCTCGGGATCCTGGCGGAGGGTTCCGCTGCCGCATCGGGCCTGGCCGACCGCCTTGCGGTGCGGCGCCCCTCCATCACCGCCCTCATCGACGGCCTCGTGGCTCGTGGGCTGGTCGACCGTCGCCAGGAGGACACGGACCGGCGCCGGGTGGAGCTGCGATTGACGCCCGAAGGGGTCAGCACGCTGGCCCGCGCCGACGTCGCGGTGGACGAGTACCTGATCGCCATTGCGGGCCACCTCCCGGACAAGGAGGAGACCATGGCCCTGCACTCCCTGGAGCTGTGGGCCCGGGCCATGGTCGAGTCCCGCAAGGGGCCGCGCCCCGACAGCAACGACACGGATACGAACACGAAGGCTGCCGCAGTCGGACACCCGGTGACGAAGAGGACGCCGCGATGAGCAAGACGGAGGACAGATACGGCGCGTCCGCCGGCGTGCAGGCGACCCACACGGAAACCAGGACCGACACGGGCACCGGGACCGAAGACGATACGCGCACACTGCCTTTTGCCGCCTACGTCCCGATGGGGGCGACGAGTCGGTACACCAAGCCCAAGGCCACCATCGACCCTGACCGCACCAAGTCGTGGCTCAAGCGTGCGACGCCCATCGTCATGGCGCACAAGGTGGCGTGGTTCAGTGCGCTCATCTTCTCGTTCCTCGGCCTGATCATTCAGGTGTGGATACCCAAGATCCTTCAAGAGGGCATCACCAACGCGCTGATCAACAAGACGCAGCCGTTGCACAACTACGTGGAATTGATCGCCGTGCTGGCGTTGTTCACGGGGCTCTTCGGCTACATCTCGCGCAACAACCTCTTCAAGGTCGCCTACGCAATCGAGTTCGACCTGCGCAATATCCTCTACGAGCACTTCACCCGGATGTCCTTCCCCTTCTACGACCGTGTCCAGTCCGGGCAGCTGATCTCACGGGCCAACTCGGACATCCGCTCAGTGCAGATGTACCTGACGTTCGCCCCGATGATCCTGGTGCAGTGCTCCATCGCGCTGGTCGCCTTCGCCTTCATGCTCTCCATCAGCGTCCCGCTGGCCTTCGTCGCCATGGCTTCCATGCCGTTCATCTACCTCGTCGGCATCAAAATGCGGAAGTCGCTCTTCCCTGTGTCATGGCTCATCCAGTCCCGGCTCGCCGAGGTGGCGACCGTTGTGGACGAGAACGTCAACGGCGTGCGCGTGGTGCGCAGCTTCGCCGCCGAACAGCAGCAGTTGGGTCAGCTGGCCAAGGCGGCGGACCGAGTCCAGTGGGGCTACATCAAGGATGCCGATCTGCGCGCCCGCTACGCCCCGCTCGTACAGAACCTCTCCCAGGTCGGCCTGGTCCTCGTCCTCCTGGTGGGCGGATGGTTCGTCATCCACGACCACCTGCCGGTCGCCTCCATTGTCTCGTTCAACCTCTACCTGGTCATGATGCAGGCTCCCTTCATGATGCTCGGGATGCTGATCATGATGGGTCAGCGCGCTTCGGCCTCGGCGGACCGGATCTACGAGATCATCGACGAAAAGCCCACCATCGTCGACCGACCCGACGCGATCGACCTCGTCAATTGCCAGGGTGACGTCGAGTTCGACGACGTCAGCTTCGCCTACGCCGACGACAGCCTGCTCTCCAAGACGAGCGACGACGGACCGCGCCAAATCCTGCGCAACCTGAATCTGCACCTCCACCCGGGCGAGACCATCGCCCTGGTCGGGCGCACCGGGAGCGGCAAGTCCACCGTCGCCCGTGTGCTCGCCCGCTTCTACGACGCCACCGGTGGCCACGTCAGAGTCGACGGGCACGACGTGCGCGACCTCACGCTCACCAGCCTGCGGGCCAATATCGGCGTCGTCCTCGACGAGCCCTTCCTCTTCTCCGTGTCGATCCGGGACAACATCGCCTACGGGCGACCGGATGCCTCCCTCGAAGAGGTCATGGCCGCGGCCGAGGCGGCCGGCGCCACCGGCTTCATCAACCGGCTGGCCGACGGCTACGACACCGTGGTCGGCGAGCGCGGCTACACACTTTCGGGCGGGCAGCGCCAGCGGATCGCCATCGCCCGCGCCCTTTTGATCAACCCCCCGATCCTGATCCTCGACGACGCCACCAGCGCCATCGACGTGAAGGTGGAGCAGCGCATCCACTCATCGCTGCGGGTCCTGATGGAGGGCCGCACCACGCTGATCATCGCCCACCGCCTCTCGACCATCAGCCTGGCCGACCGCGTCGTCCTTCTCGACGGTGGCCGCATTGTGGCAGACGGGACGCACGCCGAGTTGCTGGCATCGACGCCGCTCTACTCGGAGGTGCTGGCCCAGGCGGCCAAGGAGGAGGAGGCCGCCGAAGAAGTGGCCGCAGGTTTGGTCGAGGGCCTGGGCCTGGACGACATCACGCTCGAGCCGGACGGCGTGGCCCTCCAGCCTGAGGACGGGCTTCTCCAGACCGACGACGAGGTCCTCGAGCCCGAGAAGGATCAGGTCTGATGTTCGGCGGTGGTGGAGGAGTCGGGCCGCCGATGGGCGGCGGCGGGGCCCCGGGCTCGGCCCAGGCGGGCCTGCCCTTCGGCGGCATCCCGCACGAGCTGCAGGACGGCGTCGACCTGCTCTTGGCGGAGGAGCCCGACCGCGGCGATCCGGATGTCGTCTTCACCCAGCTGCCGTCGGAGCACGAGTCGAAGAAGCTGACGCTCACCTCGCTGCTCATGGAGTACCCCGGCATGTGCGCGCTGGCCGCCCTCCTGGTCGGGCTGATCGCCATCTTCACCCAGCTCGGCCCAAGCCTCGTCTCCTACGCCATCAACCACGGTCTCACGCCGCCCCACTACGACTACGGCGTCGTCATCCTCATGGCGGTGCTCTACCTGGTCTCGATCGTCGTGTCGGGCGGTGCCCAGTGGGGACAGGCCCGGGTGACGGGCCGCCTCGCCTCGTGGGTCATGAACGACCTGCGCATCAAGGTGTTCCGCCACTTACAGCGGCTCTCGCTCGACTTCTTCACCGAGGAGAAGGCCGGCGTCGTCATGAGCCGGATGACGAGCGACATCGAGAACCTGCAGCAGCTGCTGCAGGACGGGCTTGCCCAGTTCGCCATTCAGGGCCTGACCATGGTGGTCATCACCATCTTCCTCTTCGCCACGAATGTGAAGCTGGCCGCTATCACGGTCTTCTGCGTACTGCCTCCCCTCGTCATCATGTCGATCTGGTTCAAGCGAGCCTCCGAGCGCGGCTACGACAAGGTGCGCGACGGCATCGCGCTCGTGCTGGCCGACCTCTCGGAGAGCCTGCAGGGCGTCCGCATCGTCACGGCCCACAACCGGCAGCGCTACAACGTCGAGACGCACCGTGACATCGTCGGCTCGTATCGAGACGCCAACAACTACACGGGTCGGATCAACGGCATCTACGGTCCGGGGTCACAGGTCATCAGCGTCTTCGGCCAGCTGCTCATTCTGGGCATCGGCGGGACCATGTACCTGCATCACCCCCAGGAGATCAACCTCGGCCAGCTGACCGCGTTCTTCCTCTACGTGAACCGGTTCTTCGCCCCGATTCAGTTGCTGGTGCAGCAGTACAACAGCTTTCAGCAAGGCCGGGCTTCGGTGTTCAAGCTGCAGGGGCTGCTCGAAACCGAGCCCTCGGTGCTGGAGGCGACCGACGCGGTTGAGCTGCCCACAATCAGGGGGCAGATCCACTTCGACCACGTCTCCTTCGGCTACGACCCGGCAGTCCCGGTGCTGCACGACGTCGACCTTACGATTGAACCCGGCGAAACGGTGGCCTTCGTTGGCGCCACCGGTGCGGGCAAGTCGACCATGGCCAAGCTGGTCACGCGGTTCTACGACCCGACGGCGGGCCGGGTGCTCATTGACGGCTTCGACTTGAAGAAAGTGACGCTTTCCTCGCTGCGCAGGCAGCTCGGTGTCGTCCCGCAGGAGCCCTTCCTGTTTGCCGGGACCATCCGGGACAACATCTCCTTCGCCCGGCCCGGCGCGGCCGACGACGAGGTCTGGAACGCGGTACACCAGGTCGGTCTCGGCGAACTGGTGCAGCGGCTCCCCTACGGCCTCGACACGCCGGTCCACGAGCGGGGCCAGTCGCTGTCCTCGGGCGAGCGCCAGCTCATCGCGCTGGGTCGGGCCTTCATGGCCGAGCCGCGCGTGCTCGTCCTCGACGAGGCCACGTCCAACCTCGACCTGCAGTCCGAAACCCTCGTCGAGGCCGCCTTGGACGTCCTGCTGGAAGGCCGTACGGCCGTACTCATCGCCCACCGCCTCTCCACCGCCATGCGAGCCGACCGCATCGTCGTGGTCGGCGACGGCAACCTGCTCGAAGTCGGCTCGCACGAAGAACTCGTCGCGCTCGGCGGCCACTACGCCGAAATGTACAGCACCTGGATCAACCAGTCGCACGCCTAGGGCCGGCGCGCGGAAACGCGTTGGCTATCTCCTCGGCTCGTACTGCATCGCCACCGCGCCCGAGCTGAACTCCAGCCGGCTCACGAGATGCAAGTCGACGTGCTTCGACAGCCCCGCGAACAACGTCGGCCCGTGGCCCGCCAGCCTGGGATGCACCACGAACTCGTACTCGTCGATCAAACCCAACTCCGTCAGGGCCAGTGGGAGCTGCACGCCTCCCGTCAACAGCCCCTGGCGCGACTCGCGCTTGCAGCGCTGGACGGCTTGGCCAAGATCCCCGTGCAGGAGTTCCGCATTCCAGTCGACCTGCTCCAGCGTGCTCGACACGACATACTTCTTGGCCCCGTCGATCGTCCGGGCGAACGGGTCCGTCCATGCAGGCATCGCTCCCACGGGCGCCGGCAGCCGCCATGCTGCCTCCATCATCTCGTACGTCACCCGGCCGAAGAGAAGCGCATCGGCCCGGTTCAGGTTCTCGACCGCGTGACGGTGGATGTCCTCGTCGGCGGGGATTGCCGCATGATCGCAACAACCGTCCAGTGTGACGTTGATGGAGTACCGAAGAGGCGCGGTCACGACGCCGTCGGCACCGAAATGATCGCCACCGTGTTGCCGTCCGGGTCGAGCATCGTCGCCTTGCGCCCTCCTCCGACGTCCTCCATGCGATCCGGCCGGATGTCCCGGTGCTCGAGCTCGGCCAGCGTCGCAGGAAGATCGGCCACGGACAGAGCGACCAGGCCTTCGCCGGCCCGCGCGGCGTCGACCACGACGTAGAGCCAGGCCGACTCGGCCAGACGCCACATCACCTCGTCGACTTCGACTTCGACATCGGCCGGACGGCCGAAGAGGCGCTCGAAGAAGTTCCGGCCGGCGTCCAGGCTCGTGACGGGCACACCCGTGAACACGATCTCGACGTCCATCGCTCCGACGCTACCGATCAGGCGCCGGCCCTGCTCCACTCGCTCAGCGTCGCCCGGTAGCGGGCGTCCCACCGGTCATAGGTCGCCCGCAGCGCCGTGCCCGGCCAGTCGGCGGGCAGGAGCTCGAGGGGCAGCAACGGGTCCGCCTGCAGGTGCCGGAGCACCGCGGCCGAGAGCTCGAACCCGGGCGCCAGGGCCTCGGGCCGGTCGGGGGTGAGCGCCTGCAGCTCTCCAAACAGGCCGCGGGCCCGTCCCGCCCACGCCGGCAGGTCCCAGAGTCGCTGCGCCAACGCCGCCGCGTCCTCCGGCCGCGCCGTCATCAGTTCCACGTCGTCGCCCAGCGGATCGGGCAGCTGCACCGCCAGGTTGGCCGGGCGCATCCACACGCCCTCGCGCAGCTCGGCCAGGCGCCCGTAGGACAGGGTCCGACGACGGGCGCCCCGGACCTCGGCCGAGCTGCCGGTCGTGGTGACGACGGCGAGCCACCATTCCCCGTCGTAGGCCGCGGTGACCCCGGCTCGGCTGGCCGACTGGCGCGACTGGCGCGCCACCAAGTGGCCCGCCAGCCGGTAGCGGCCGGCACCGTCCGAGGTGGCTTCGCCGCTCGCCACCATGCGGCTGAGTGCCACCCGGGCCCGGTTCTCGCCTATGCCGAAAAGGCTGGTCAGACGGACCAATTGGGCCACCGGCAACTCGGGGGGATCCATGCCGAGGAGCGCGCTGGCCAGCACGGAGCGGGCCGTCAGGGGCGCCGGCGGCTCGGTGTTCGCGGCCGGTCGGGTGGCATTACGTGATTGCGTCACCTGTCTGATTCCAGTAATATAGAGGGCATGGCCAGCACCATGGTGCCCGAAGCCGCCGTCCGGCCCGACGTCCTGCCCAGCGAGCGGCTGCTCGCCAACGGCATGGCCATTCCGGCGTTGCGGAAGGACCTGCGCCACATCGACAACGTCCGCAACACCATCTCGGTGGCCGCGGTGTGGTTCTGGGTGGCGCTCGTCATCGGTGGTGCGGTGTGGATCGACCAGTGGTGGAGCTACCTCATCGCGTTCGTCCTCATGGGACCGCTCTACGCGCGTTTCGCCATCCTCATGCACGAGGCGGCGCACAAGCTGCTCTTCACCAACAAGCGGTGGAACGACTGGATCGGCAAGTGGGTGGTGGCCTATCCGGTGTTCACCCCGGTACAGCTCTACCGGCGGGTGCATTTCGCCCATCACAAGGACGAGTTCGGCCCTGACGAGCCCGACATGGCGTTCTACTCGCCGTATCCGTGCACGCGGCGCGCACTGCGCCGGAGGCTCTTCCGTGACGCGGTCGGGATCAGCGGATGGAAGAACTTCGTGCCACTGGTCAAGAACACGCGCCGCAAGCCCTTCCGGCCCATCGGGCTGTCGATCTTCGCTGTCCAGGCTGTGCTCTGGGCCGCCATGTGGGCGGCCACCGGACGCTGGTGGATCTACCCGCTGCTGTGGTTCCTGCCGTGGATGACCGAGTGGCGCGTCATCAACCGTCTGCGCTCAATCGCCGAGCACGGGGGGATGGAGCGCAGCCCCGACCGCCGGGCCACCACCCACAACGTGCGCCAGTCGTGGCTCGCCCGGTTCTTCATCGTGCCGTACAACACCGGCTGGCACCTGGCCCACCACGTCGACATGGGCGTGCCGTGGCGGAACCTTCCCGCTTTCCACGCCGAGTTGGAGCGGGCGGGCTACATCACACCGGGCATCACCTACAAGAATTACCGGGCGCTCTGGAAAGCGCTCTCGAGCGCGGACGAGACAACCGAGGTCAAGGCGGCTGTCGCCTGACGCTGCGCTGGTGGTGACGAGAGCGCCGCTGCGCCGGGGCCCGGCCCCGCCTGCCACCGTGGTTTCACCCCTATGACCGCGGGGCACAGACCGAACGTGCACAGCCTGGGGATGCGGGATCGCCCGCCCGCGACCACGGCCGCCCTGCGCTGGGGACCCGCCGCCGGTGGGTGTGCCCTGCTCCTCATCGCCGCCCTGCTCGCCCCCCACCACGCCCGGGCGGCGGCGGCCCAGGACTGGCCGCCGTTCGTCCTGGTCGCCGGGCTCCTCCTGGTGGGTCTCGTCGCCGACGGGGACCGGCTCTTCGCCGCCGGCGGTCAGACCCTGGCGCGGCTGTCCCCCAACGGGGTGCTGCTTTACGTCGGGACGGTGCTGCTCGTCCTCACGGTCACCACGCTCTTGAACCTCGACACCTCGGTCACGTTCCTCACGCCCGTGCTGGTCTATACCGCCCGCAGCCGCGGCGAGGGTGAAGCCCCCCTCCTTTACGCCTGCCTGCTCCTCTCCAACGCGGGGTCGCTGTTGCTGCCCGGCTCGAACCTGACGAACCTCATCGTCCTCGGCCATCTCCACCTCTCGGGGGGTGCCTTCTTCGCGCACATGGCGCTGCCGGCGTTGGCGGCGGCCGTTGTCACCGCGCTTGTCGTGGGCCTCGTGCACCGCCGTGCCTTGCGCAGCACCGTCATGGCGACAATGAAGCCGGAGCGTCCCATCCTCGGCGTCGGCCTGGTGGCCATTGTGGTCGTCACCGTGCTGGTCGTCACACTGCACGCGCCGGCGCTGCCCGTGGCCGCCGTGGGCCTCGCGACCGTCGCACTGCGGTCGTGGCGGAGTGGCGACAGACGCGGCTCGGCCCGATCGGCGGCGCAGGTCCTCGGTGTCCCCGTCCTCGTCGGGCTCTTCGGCCTGGCCGTGGCGCTGGGCACGCTGGGGCGATCCTGGTCCGGCCCCGCCACCCTGCTGTCCCACCTCAATGTCTGGGGCACCGCCGTCGTGGCCGCCCTGACGAGCGTGCTGGTGAACAATCTCCCGGCAGCCTCGCTCCTGGCGGCCCGCCAGCCGCCGCACCCCTTCGCGCTGCTCATCGGCCTCAACGTCGGTCCCAACCTGTTCGTGACCGGCTCGCTGGCCTGGATCCTGTGG
>DATCEZ010000155.1:0-5619 GCA_036509775.1 Acidimicrobiales bacterium | reverse complement strand
GAACCTCGGCTGTTTCCTGCACGACAGCGCCGACATTTTGTCGAACATCGCCCAGCCGGCCAACCTGACGAACCTTTCGCAAGGGCTCGCCTACAACACGTACTTCTTCGGCGCTGTCGACAACATCGCCGTCCAGGGGGTGGCCAAGCCCACCACGAGCGGCGCGTCGGCGACCAATCAGACGTTCCTGCGCACCCGCCTGCTCTTCCCGCCGGTCCTGGACGAGCAAGCGCAGTCGTACGGCGCGGCCAGCACCATCCCCGACACGCTGCCCGGCGCGGGGTGCGTAACGACCTTCGGCAATGGCGTGGGTGCGGCCGCCCAGCCCGGATTCACGCCCGCCGCCGGTGGCCACGTGGTCGCACCATCGGCCCAGCAGGCCGACGTCGAGGTCGCCTCGGCGACGCCGGTCGGGCAGGTGGCCAGTGCCTCGTACCGAGAGCCCGCCAATCGAGAGGGGCTTCTTTTGGCACTG
Source organism: Acidimicrobiales bacterium (assembly GCA_036509775.1). Classification (GTDB taxonomy): domain Bacteria; phylum Actinomycetota; class Acidimicrobiia; order Acidimicrobiales; family RAAP-2; genus Bog-473. The sequence continues at coordinate 5,144 of DATCEZ010000155.1, read as the reverse complement.
GGCGGCCTGGTGGTCCCGGCCCTGTTCCTGGCCTGGGGCGCCCGCCCCTCCCGCCGGCGCAATCGCCGGCGGGCCTGAGAGATGTCCCGACGCGCCGCACCGGCGGGTCGGGAGCTGTGACAGATGGAGGGAGAACGGAGAGTCATGACCATGACGGAAGAAACGACGGATGACGGTGTGAAGGTAGTCGGAGCACCTGCCCCGGACGAGGAGCGGTCAACCGCGGCGTCCGGGAAACCCCGGGAGAAGATGCGGCGCATCGACAGTGAACGCGGTGTCCCGAGCAGGCGGGCCTTTCGCCTGGTCAGCCTGCTGGCCGTGATCGGTGTCATCGGCACCTTGGTGTTCGGGATCCTCTACACGACCAAGAGCAGCAGCGGGGCGGTGCAGGACCCAGCGGTCGTCAGCGCGTCCCGGGCCTTCCTGACCGACTTCTTCAACTTCAACGCCAAGACCGTCGACTCGGACTTCAACGCGGTAGACGGCATGGCGACGGGTGCCTTTGCGACCCAGGCGCAGCAGTTCTTCAACGCGTCGATCCGCAAAGCACTGGAGCAGGCGCTCGCCGAGTCACGCGGGCAGATCCGCTACGTGGCCGTCCAGTCGGAGAACCAGGGGGCAGGCACGGCTTCGGTGTACGCCGTGGTCGACCAGACCTACGTCAACAACAAGATCACCTCGCCCCAGGCTGACGTCGTCCGCCTCGTCGCCGCCCTCAAGCAGGTCAACGGCGTGTGGAAGATCTCCGACGTGACGGTGCTCGAAGGGGCCACCCCCGCCAGCGCGGGCAGCGCCTCCGGTTCGGCGGGCTCGAGTGTCCCCGGGCAGTAGGGAGGCCGTCGGGGCCTAGGATGCCAACGGGCTGCGTGCGGGTCTGTGGTTGAAAGTCGATGCCAGTCGCAGGCAAAACGACCCACGTAAGGCGACTTGTGGTCGCTGAGCATGGTGCGGCTTAGAGGTAAGCCCTGCCCGCTGCGTCCCCGGCTGTCGGGGGCGGGCGGAGACGAGGCGATGCGCGCCACCATGGCGCCGTTGGGTGTGGCGGCTCGCCACCGCACCGCCGGTACCGGTGCGTCACCCTCGCGGCAGGCGAGTGTGGGGTCAAAGACCAGGTCAGCCGCACGCAGCCCCAAATCGCCGCCGGGACCCGGCGGCGGCTCCGGGCCCGCCCCGGCCGGTAGGATCGTGCGCTCATGAGCGTGTTTACGAAGGTCCTGCGCGCGGGCGAGGGCAAGAAGGTCAGAAGGCTGGCCGAGCTCGTCCCTCTGATCGGCGACCTCGAGCCGGAGATGCAGGGCCTGAGTGACGATGCCCTGGCGCACAAGACGGTTGAGTTCAGGGAGCGCCTCGAACAGGGCGAAAGCCTCGACGACCTGCTCATCGAGTCCTATGCGGTCGTGCGGGAAGCGGCCTGGCGGGTGCTGGGCCAGCGCCACTTCGACGTCCAGCTCATGGGGGGCATGGCCCTCCACTTCGGGTGGATCGCCGAAATGAAGACCGGTGAGGGCAAGACCCTGGTCTCCACCCTCCCGGCCTACCTCAACGCCCTGGACGGCGAGGGCGTCCACATGGTGACGGTCAACGAGTACCTGGCCACCCGTGACTCCGAATGGATGGGGCGGGTCCACCGCTGGCTCGGCCTCACGGTGGGCCGGATCGGGGCGGACATCGAAGACGACTTTGTGAAGCGGCGGGCGTACGCGGCGGACATCACCTACGGCACGAACAACGAGTTCGGCTTCGACTACCTGCGCGACAACATGAAGCGCTCCCGGGACGTGATGGCGCAGCGGGGCCACTCCTTCGCCATCGTCGATGAGGTCGACTCCATTCTCATTGACGAGGCCCGCACACCGCTGATCATCTCAGGACCGGCCGACGAGGCAGCGCAGCTGTACTACCAGTTCGCCTCCATTGCGCGCACACTGACCCGTGACGTCGACTACGAGGTCGACGAGGAGAAGAAGACGGTCGTGCCGCTCGAAGCCGGCATTGAGAAGGTGGAGCAGGCGGTAGGCGTGGAGAACATTTACGACGCCGTCTCGGTGAACTACGTCCATCAGCTCACGAAGGCGCTCACGGCCAAGGACCTCTACAAGCGTGACAAGGACTACCTCGTGCAGAACGGCGAGGTGAAGATCGTCGACGAATTCACCGGGCGCACGCTCGATGGTCGCCGGTGGTCCGACGGTCTCCACCAGGCCGTCGAGGCGAAGGAGCGCGTGGCCATCAAGGAGGAGAACCACACCTGGGCCACGGTGACCCTCCAGAACTACTTCCGGCTCTACGACAAGTTGTCGGGCATGACCGGCACCGCCGAGACCGAGGCCGGCGAGTTCGCCGCCACCTACGGCCTGCCGGTGGTGCCCATCCCGACCAACAAGGAGATGCTCCGCCTCGACGAGGCCGACCTCGTGTTCAAGTCCGAGGAGGCCAAGTTCAACGCGGTGGTCGACGACATCGTCGAGCGCCATGAGCTGGGTCAGCCCATGCTGATCGGCACCGCCTCGGTGGCCAAGTCCGAGCTGCTGGCGCGCTTGCTCGAAAAGCGGGGCGTGACTCACAACGTGCTGAATGCCAAGCAGCACTTCCGGGAGGCCGAGATCGTGGCCCAGGCCGGTCGGCGCGGTGCGGTCACGGTCGCGACCAACATGGCCGGCCGCGGCGTGGACATCATCCTCGGCGGCAACGCCGATCTGCTGGCGCAGCACGAGTTGGCCGCCGAAGGTGTCGACATCGAGAGTGAAGAGGGAGTGGCCGAGCTCGAAGGCCGGCAGGCTGCCGTCGAGGCGCGCTGCCGCGCCGAGGGCGAAGAAGTGCGCAAGCTGGGCGGGCTCTATGTGTTGGGCAGCGAGCGCCACGAGAGCCGGCGGATCGACAACCAGCTCCGGGGCCGGTCGGGGCGACAGGGCGACCCGGGGGAGAGCCGCTTCTACCTGAGCCTCGACGACGAGCTGCTGCGCCTGTTCGCCACCGGGGCCATGAGCTGGGTCATGGGGCGAACCCTGCCCGACGATGTGCCGATCGAGTCCAAGACGGTGGCCAAGGCGATTGAGCGCGCGCAGAACACCGTCGAGGCCCGCAACGCCGAACAGCGCAAGGACGCGCTCAAGTACGACGAAGTGATGGACCAGCAGCGCAAGGTCGTGTACGAGCGCCGCCTGCAGATCATCGACGGCGACGACCTCGAGGAGCACACCGAGGACCTCCTGGCCGGCGCGGCGGAGAAGCTGGTCGCCGAGCACTGCCCCACCGAGTTCGAGGAGGACTGGGACCTCAAGGGCCTCGTCGACTCGCTGACGCAGTACTACCCGACCAAGTTCAGCGCGGAAGACCTCGCCCAGGCGGCCACGACCGAGGACCTGGTCGAGTCCATCGTCGAAGAGGCCCTCGACTACTACGAGAAGCACGGCGAGGCGATGCCGGGCGGCGCGGAGACCATGCGCCAGATTGAGCGCGATGTCTACCTGCAGATCATGGACGCCCGCTGGCGCGACCACCTGGCGGAGATGGACAACCTCAAGGACGGCATCCACCTACGCTGGACCGTCCAGGCCGACCCCCTCAACGCCTGGCAGCAGGAGGGGTACTCCATGTTCGGCCAGCTCATGGAGGTGATCGACAACGACTATCTCCGCTACATTCTCCACGTCGAGGCGGTCCAGCAACCGGCGGCCGAGCCCGACCTCGACCGGGCGGTCTACGCCGCCGCCGAGGACCCGGTGGCCGAGACCGGCGCCATGGCCGCCGCGCTGCTGGCGGACCAGGGGGCGAACGTGCCCGCGCAGACGGCCGTGTTGAACCGGCCCGACGACGCGGTTGCCACCGGCAACGGGCGGGTGGCGGGAGGCAAGGCACAGATCAAGCGCCCCAATGCGCCCGATCCCGAGGCGTTGGTGCCGATCGTCAAGGAGCAACACGAGAAGGTGGGCCGCAACGACCCCTGCTGGTGCGGGAGCGGCAAGAAGTTCAAGTTCTGCCATGGCGCGGCCTGACGGGCCGGCGGCCGAACTCCCCCGCGACTTCACATCTGAGCTCGCAGCGCTAGGGGAGCGGCTGGCGGAGGCTGAGCGCTACCTCGGGCGCGACAAGCTCGAGGTGCGACGGGCCGAGCTCGAGGCGGAGGTGGCCCGGCCCGACCTCTGGGACGACGCCGACAATGCACGCGTCGTGACCAAGGAGCTGGGCCGGGTCTCGGCCGATCTCGAGCAACTCGAGACGCTGCGCAGTGTGCTCGAGGACGCGCGGGCCCTGCTCGAGCTCACCGAGGAGTCCAGCGCCGAAGGTACCGGCGATGCCGCGCTCGACGCCGAGTTGGTCGAGACCGTCGACGCGCTGGGCACGCGGCTCGGAGCGTTGGAGCTGCAGTCATTGTTCTCGGGCGAGTACGACGAGTTCGACGCCGTGTGTGAGGTGCACGCGGGCGCAGGCGGGACCGACGCGCAGGACTGGACCGAGGTGCTCCTGCGCATGTACCAGCGCTGGGCCGAGCGGCGCGGCTTCACGGTCGAGATCGACGAGGCCACCGAGGGGCAGGAGGCCGGGCTGCTGTCGGCCACCTTCATCGTCCACGGGCGCTTCGCCTACGGGTTGCTGGCCACGGAGCGGGGCGTGCACCGGCTGGTCCGGATGTCCCCCTTCGACTCCCAGCACCGCCGGCAGACCAGCTTCGCCTCCATGGACGTGACCCCCTTCCTCGAGGACGTGTCCTCCGAGGTGGAGATCGACGAGAAAGACCTGCGTATAGACACTTATCGCTCCTCGGGGGCGGGGGGCCAGCACGTCAACAAGACGGACTCGGCGGTGCGGCTGACCCACCTCCCGACCGGGCTGGTGGTCTCCTGCCAGAACGAACGCAGCCAGCACCAGAACAAGGCCAAGGCGATGCAGATCCTCGGCGCCAAGCTGGCCGACCGGGCCCGTATGGAGCGCCGGGCCGAGCTCGACGCGCTGAGCGGCGACCGGGCCGACAACGCGTGGGGCAACCAGATCCGTTCGTACGTGATGGCGCCGTACCAACTCGTCAAGGATCTCCGCACCAACTACGAGACAGGGAATGTCGACGCAGTGCTCGACGGCGATCTCGATGCGTTCATGGAAGCCGAGCTCCGCCGCCAGCGCGAGGGCAGCTCGTAAGTCGGACG
>DATCEZ010000154.1:0-3336 GCA_036509775.1 Acidimicrobiales bacterium | reverse complement strand
ACCACGATGACCCTGTCGGCAGTCATCGCAGGCCCGGCCGGCGCCGCCGCACCGGCGGGCGAGACGCCGGACCCGGCCACCCAGTCGACCGTGACCATCGGCATGATCACCGACGGTGGAGGCGGCAGCGCCATCGGCACGGCGGCACTGGTCGAGCAGGGCGCCAAGGCGGCTGTGGCCTACATGAACAAGTACGGCGGCGGTCTCGCCGGCCACAAAGTCAACCTCTACATCTGCGAGAACCAGTCGACGCCTGCGGGTGGGCAGACCTGCGCCAACGACATGGTGCAGCACGGCGTCGTCGCGGTCGTTGAGCCCTTCACCGGGCAGGGCGCCACCGAGGTGCCGACCATCGTGGCGGCGGGCATCCCGTACATCACGGTCAGCGGAGGTTCCACGGCCGAGCTCACCACGCCCGGCGCCTATGACCTCGAGGGCGGGTTCCCGGCCTACTTGGGTGCCATGGCGTTGAGCGCCAAGCAGCACGGCCTGAAGAAGGTCGACTTCCTCGTCGAGAACGTGCCGGCCGCTATTCAGGGCGCGCAGGTGTTCGGGGCCATGGTCTACAAGGCGGCCGGCGTCGGCTTCGACGTGGTCCCGGTCAACGCGGGCACCGCCGACATCAGTCCGCAAATGCAGACGGCCGTCTCGAGTGGCGCCGACGCGGTGGGCATGGTCGGCGACGTCACGCTGTGCACGTCCTTCCTGCAGGCCTACAACACGCTCGGGCTCAAGATTCCCAAGTACGTGCTCTCCACCTGCCAGGACTCGAGCATCCTCAACTCGCCCACGCTCGACAAGGCCCTCACCGGCTCGTACATCACGACCGCGACGGCCTCGTCCAAGGCTGACAACGCGCAGTACGCCTTCATGATGAAGAAGTTCGCGCCGAAGGTGAACCCGAACCCGAACGTCAGCAGCAACCAGGCTGACGGCGTGACGCCGGTGCTCGCACTGGGCGCCATCATGAAGGGCTCGACGCAGCCCGTGACGGCGGCGGGCGTCAAGGCGGCGACGGCGGCCGCCACGAACGTCACCATCCCGCTGTCGGGTGGCCTGAAGTTCACTTGCAACGGCACGGCCATTCCGCTGCTCAAGTCGGTGTGCTCGGCGAGCGCCGGCATCGGCATCGTCCAGAGCGGCAAGGCCGGCAAGGTGGTTTCCGTCAAGGTCTATAACCCGACGCCACTCTTCTAGGGGGAACATCCGGGCAGCCGGCCCCGCCGGCTCCTCCGGACCCTGCTGCGGGGGCGGTACCTCTGTCCGGGAGGACCGCCCCCGTGGCGCGTCCTGGGAGACTGACACCGTGGGACTGACACCGTGGGACTGACCACTGACGACTGCTGGGATCGTGTGCGTGGAGCCGACCACGGGGTCCTCTGTACGACCAATGCAGCGGGCGCCATCGACGCCGTCCCGACTTGCCTAGCCGTGGTCGGGGAACGCATCGCCACACCCATCGACACCGTCAAGCCGAAGGCCACGACCGACCTCGCTCGGCGGGCGAACCTCGATCGTGACCCGAGCGCCACGTTGCTCTGCGAGCACTGGGACGCAGGTGACTGGACTCGCCTGTGGTGGGTCAGGGCGCGCCTGGTCCGCGTGCCCAGTGCCGACAGCGACGACGTCGACCAATACGAGGCGGCGCTGCGGGCTAAATACCCGCAGTACGCAACAGCTGGCTTCGCGGCGGTCTTGGTCTTCGACGTGGCGGACCTCGTGGGCTGGTCCGCCGCCGGCTAGCTCGTGGAGACCGACCCACTCAAGTAGGCGGACTCAACGGCGCGGATGTCGTTGCGGTACTTCTCGGCCGGGCCCGAGAGCACGATGCTGCCGTGCACCAGCACCATGGCCTCGTCCGCCACCTCGAGCGCCAGCTGGACATGCTGCTCGACCATGATCACCGAGGCGCCGTGCTCGTCGGCGACTTGCCGGATGACCGGCATGAGCGACTCGACCGCCACCGGCGCCAGGCCCATCGACATCTCGTCGATCAGGAGCAGCTTCGGCGACTGCACCAGGGCCCGCGCAATGGCCAGCATCTGCTGCTCGCCGCCGGAGAGGTCGCCCACGCGCAGCTTCTCGCGGCGCTGCAGGGCGGGGAAGAGCGTGAGCACAGGATCGAGGTCGGCGCCTTTGGCGGCCAGCTTCAGGTTCTGAATCGGGGTGAGCTCGGTGAACAACGCACGGAAGTCCGGCACGAGCACCAGGCCGGCCCGGTTCATGCGCCGCGGCGACGACCCGCGCACGGGCTGCCCGTTCAAGGTGATGGTGCCGGCGCGTGGTGGCAGGAAGCCGGCCAGTGTCATCAACAGCGTCGTCTTGCCGGCCCCGTTGGGGCCGAGGATCGTGAGCACGGTTCGAGGTTGCAGGCTGAAGGAGATGTCGCGGGCCACGGTGAGCCTGCCGTAACCGACATCGAGCCCTGTGACCTCGAGCACCGGGCTCTCCGGCGTCGGTGCAGCACCGTTCGCCGCAGTGCCGCCGTCGCGCACCGTGGTGTCGCTCACGAGACCGCCAGCCGCTGGTGCGTGGCGCCGAGATACGCCGTGGACACCACGTCGTTGTGCCGGATTTCGTCGGGGGTGCCGTGCGCGATCAGCGCGCCGAAGTCGAGCACGTCGATGGTGTCGCAGAGGTTCAGCACCAGGCTCATGTCGTGATCGACGAGCAGGATCGTGATGCCGCTGTCGCGCACCGCCCGCAGCCGCTCGGCCAGCCACAAGCTCTCGGTGCTGTCGAGGCCCGCCGCCGGCTCGTCGAGCAGCAGCAGCCGCGGTTCGCCGGCCAGGGCGCGGGCCACCGAGACGAGTTGGCGCTGGCCCTGGGAGAGGACGGAGACCTGGAGCTCGCGCATGTCGGTAAGTCCGAGGTCGTCCAGAATCCGGTCGAGCACCTCCGCGTCGTTGCCCTTCGACCGTTGCTGGCCGACCTGCACGTTCTCCGCCACCGTGAGGTCGTCGGAAACCCCCGCCAGCTGGAAGGTGCGCGCCAGCCCGAGGGACGCCCGGACGTGCGGCGAGCACCCTCCGATGTCGCGGCCGTCCAGCGACACGCTGCCCTCGCAACCGTGGAACCCGCACAGCGCGTCGATGGTCGTTGTCTTGCCGGCGCCGTTCGGCCCGATGAGGCCGACGATCTGGCCCTCGGGAACCGCGAAGCTCACGTCGTCGACCGCCACGACGCCGCCGAAGCGCTTCACGATGCCCCGGGCGCTGAGGACGATCCCCGAGGCGTCGGCTCGGGCGGCGTTGGCCGAGGCGTCGATGCGCAGGCTGCTGAGCGAGGTGGTCCCGAGCGCCCCGGCCCCGTTGTCGGGCTCGGCGGCCTCGGCGG
>DATCEZ010000153.1:0-9699 GCA_036509775.1 Acidimicrobiales bacterium | reverse complement strand
CGTGGCCTGCTTCGTGCTGGCGGGCCTCCTGGGCCTGCCGGACAACGGGCGGGTGGTGGTGGACAACTACTTCACCTGGTTCCAGGTGGGCGGCCTGACGGTCCCCGTGGGCACGCTGGCGGACCCGCTGTCCATCACGATGTGCATGTTCATCACCTTCGTGAGCGCGTTCATCCACCTGTACTCCATCGGGTACATGAAGGGCGACCGGGACTACTCAAAGTTCTTCATCTATCTCAACCTCTTCGTCTTCTCCATGCTGTTGCTGGTGCTGGCGGACAACCTGCTGCTCACCTTCGTGGGTTGGGAGGGCGTGGGCGTCTGCTCCTACTGGCTGGTGGCCTTCTGGTTCGAGAAGGAGTCGGCCGCCTCGGCCGGCAAGAAGGCCTTCATCTACAACCGCATCGGGGACGTCGGCTTCCTGCTCGCCATCTTCCTGATTTTTGAGCGGACCGGCACCCTCCAGTACGAGAGCGGCCCGGGTGGTGGCATCTTCGGACAGCTGCACCACCTCGACGGTGGCGTCGGCCTGGCCGCGGTGCTGCTCCTCTTTCTGGGCGCCGCCGGCAAATCGGCCCAGATCCCACTCTTCAACTGGCTGCCCGACGCCATGGAGGGCCCGACGCCGGTCTCCGCCCTCATTCACGCCGCCACCATGGTCACGGCCGGGGTCTATCTGCTGTGCCGGATGAACCCCTTGCTGCACGTCACGGCCACAGGTTCCGAGATCATCGCCGTCATCGGCGCCGTTACCGCATTCGTCGCGGCCACCATTGCCTGCGCGCAGCAGGACATCAAGAAGGTCCTGGCCTTCTCGACCGTCTCGCAGATCGGCTACATGATTCTGGCGGTCGGGACCGGCGCCTACATCGCCGCCGTCTTCCTGATGATCGCGCACGCCTTCTTCAAGGGCCTGCTCTTCCTGGGCGCGGGCTCGGTGATCCACGGACTCGAGGACGAGCAGGACCTCAAACGGATGGGCGCGCTGCGCCGCTACATGAAGTGGACGACGGTGACCTTCACCATCGGCTTCCTGGCCATCGCCGGCATACCGCCGCTTTCGGGCTTCTGGGCCAAGGGCGACGTGCTCGACAACACCTTCGCCCACTTCAAGCCGCTGTGGGTCCTCGGCCTCCTGACCGCCGTCCTCACCGCGTACTACATGAGCCGGCTGGAGACCCTGGCCTTCGGGGGCAAGGAGCGCTTCGACAAGGTCGGCCCCAAGGGAGAGCCGGCCCTGCACGCCCCGCACGAGTCGCCCTGGGTCATGCGGCTCCCGCTCGTGGTCCTCGCCTTCTTCGCCTTCTTCGCCGGCGCGCTAGACCTGCCCTGGGTCCACACCGACAACCTGTCGAGCTTCCTGGCCCCCGTGTTCGCCGGCACGCTCTACAACGACCAGCTGGGCGGCGGCGCGGAGTGGGCCCTGGCGCTGGCCGACATTGCGGCGGCCGTCATCGGCGTGATCGTCGGCTGGTGGCTGTGGCGCGGCGAGGAGGTCTTCAAGCCGAGGCTGGAGCCCGCCTTCCTGCAGCGGGTCTGGTACTGGGACGACTTCTACGACACCATCATCGGCCGCCCCGCCCAGCGGCTGGCCACGTTCTGCGCCTGGGTCATCGACGTCCGCATCATTGACGGCGCCGTCAACGGCACCGCCCAGCTGGCCAAGGCCACCGGCAACGCGGCCCGCAAGCTGCAAACGGGCTACGCCCGCAACTACGCGCTCGGGATCGCCATCGGCATGGCTCTCATCATCGCCTTCATGCTGAGCCGGACGTGGTGGGGCTGATGGGGCACTCCGTTCCGTTCCTGACGCTGCTCATTCTGCTCCCCGCTGCCGGGGCGGCCGCGCTCGGGCTGCTGGGCTTCGACCGCTCGCTGCACAAGGAACTGGTCTACGCGCTGGCGCTGATCGTCTCGTTGGCCACCGCCGTGATCGCCGTGATCTCCCTCATCGCCATGAAGGTGCACGACGGCGGGTTCCAGCTGGTCTCGAACCACGAGTACACCGGCACCAGCCTCGGGGTGCACTGGTACCTCGGGGTCGACGGCATCTCCATCTTCTTGGTGCTGCTGACCGCGCTGCTCTTCCCGCTCACCATCATCCTCGGGCGCAACCGCCAGAACCCGCGGGCCTACTTCGCCTGGATCCTCCTCCTGGAGGCGGCGGTGATGGGGAGCTTCCTGTCGCTCGACCTCATCGTCTTCTTCTTCATGTTCGAGCTGACCCTCGTGCCGGCCTACTTCATCATCGCCGGCTGGGGTCATCAACGACGCGCCTACGCCGCCATCAAGTTCTTCCTCTACACCTTTCTCGGCTCAGCCTTCCTCCTCGTCGGCATCCTGGCGCTCGCCTTCATCCACGAGTCGCAGTTCCACTACCTGACCTTCGAGCTCGGTCCACTGATGCAGACCCACCTGTCCTCGTCGACGGAGATCCTGCTCTTCCTCGCCTTCACGGCGGCCTTCGCAGTGAAGGCGCCTCTCTTCCCGCTGCACACCTGGTCGCCCGACGCCTATACGGAGGCGCCGGAGGAGGGCTCGGTCCTGCTGTCGGGCATCCTCGCCAAGCTGGGCACCTACGGCATCATCCGCTTCGACCTCAATCTCTTCCCCCACGCCACCCGCACGCTGGGCCCGCTCTTCCTCACGCTGGCCGTCATCGGCATCGTCTACGGCGCCATCGTGGCCTGCGCCCAGCGCGACATGAAGCGCCTGGTCACGTACTCCTCGCTGGCCGGTATCGGGTTCATCGCGCTCGGCACCTTCTCGCTGAGCACGCAGGGCCTTTCCGGCGCCGTCCTGCTCATGCTCAACCACGGGATCATCGTGGCAGCGCTGTTCATCCTCATCGGCTTCATCTACCAGCGCCGGGGCACCTGGCAGACGAGCGAACTGCGCGGCCTGCAGAAGGCGGCCCCGGTCCTGGCGGCCGTGTTCACGGTGGTCATGCTGGCCTCCATCGGTGTGCCCGGCCTCAACGAGTTCGTCGGCGAGTTCCTGGTCCTCTCGGGCACGTTCATCACGCACCGCTGGTGGGCGGTCGTCGCCATGCTGGGCGTGATCGTGGCCGCCATCTACCTGCTCTGGGCCTACCAGCAGGTCTTCCACGGCGAGCCGCGGGAGGCCGACGAGAAGACGCGTGACCTCGTCCTGATTGAGCGCCTGGTCATGGCGCCGCTCATCATCCTGATCGTGTTCCTGGGCGTCTACCCCAAGCCGGTGCTCGACCGCATCAACCCGTCGGTCAACCAGCTGATCGCCCACGTCGAGTCCTCGACCGGGCACGCCGAGCCGCCGGTGGCGGTCCGGGGCGTGGAGGGATCCAAGTGATCGCATCCCTGCTCGCCGCCAAGCACGTCGCCGCCGCCCACGCGGCGTCGAACACCATCACGGTGCCGTCCATCCGCTGGCTGGCCATCCTGCCGCCCATCATCATGATCGGCGGCGCGGTCCTGCTCCTCGGCCTGTCGTCGCTGGTGTCCAAGCCGCTCCGGGTGCGGGTGGCCACCGTCGCCACCGTCATCATTTCGGGGGGCGCGCTGGGCATCGCATTGTGGCAGTGGGCCGACGTGCAGCAGCACGGGGCGCACACCTACGTGAAACAGGCCGTCGTCATGGACGGCTTCAGCGTCCTCATCGTCATGTTGGTCGCCATCGCCATGCTGCTCAGCGCGCTGGTGGCCGACGGCTACCTGCGCCGGGAGGGCATGCAGGGTGCCGAGTTCCACGTGCTGGCCATGGTGTCGGCCTCCGGCGCCATGTTGATGGCCATGGGCAACGACCTGATCATCATCTTCTTGGGCCTCGAGATCCTCTCCATCGCCCTCTACGTCCTCACCGCCTTCAACTACAAGCGCGCCGCCTCGGGGGAGGCCGCCCTCAAGTACTTCATCCTCGGCGGCTTCTCGTCGGCCATCTTCATTTACGGCATTGCGCTGACCTACGGGGCCACCGGGTCGACCAACCTGACCCAGATTTCGGACTTCCTGTCCAAGAACGTGGTCCTGACCAACGGCCTGTTGCTGGCGGGGCTCTCCCTCCTGATCGTCGGCTTCGCCTTCAAGGTGGCGGCGGTGCCGTTCCACATGTGGACGCCCGACGTCTACCAGGGCGCCCCGTCGCCGGTCACGGGGTTCATGGCGGCGGTGGCCAAGGCGGGCGCCTTCGCCGCCATGCTGCGCGTCCTGTTCTCCTCCTTCGGGGTGATCGAGACCGACTGGCGTCCGATCATCTACGGGTTGGCCGTGCTGTCGCTGGTGCTGGGCGCCTTCGTGGCGCTGCGCCAGCGCGACGTGAAGCGGATGCTGGCCTACTCGTCAATCAACCACGCCGGCTTCATCCTCCTCGGTGTGGCGGCCGGCACGGCCCGCGGCGCCAGCGCCTCGCTCTACTACCTCTTCGCCTACATGTTCATGACGGTGGGCAGCTTCGCCATCGTGACGATCCTCGGGCGCGAGGCCGACACCGACCACGACCTGTCGCGCTACCGGGGCCTGGCCGGCCGCCAGCCCGTGCTGGCGTTGGCCTTCGCCGTGCTGCTGCTGGCCCAGGCGGGAGCGCCGTTCACCACCGGGCTGTGGGCCAAGCTGCAGGTGGTCTTCGCCGCCGTCGGTGCGGGTGAGGTCCCGCTTGCCGTCATCGCCATGGTCAGCGCCGCCGTAGCGGCCTACTTCTACCTGCGGGTCGCCGTGCTCATGTACGCCGGGGGCGGTCTGGGCGAGCCCGAGAGCGGTACCGGCGGCTCAGCCGAGTTGGGCGTCGACGGCGGCATGACCGGTGGCGGGCTCATCACGGCGGCGGCTCCGGCTGCTGCGGCGGCTTCTCCGACGGCAGCTGCACCGGCTCCGGCGGACGGCAATGGCGGGCTGGCCTGGGCCACCCCGGCCGCGGCCGCCGGCACGGTGACGACGCTCAACGAGCAGATCCTGCTCGACGACGAGGCCGACGGCGCGGAGGGCGAGGGGGAGAAGGTCCCCGTCCCGGCGCTCAGTGCGCTGGCCATTGCGCTCTGCGTGGGTGTGACAGTGCTCTTCGGCGTGTGGCCGCAGCCGCTCATCGACTTCGCCAACCACGCCACCCTGCTGTTCCTGCCCCACTAGGGGGTCAGCCGACTCAGTCGAGGACGGTCTCGGCCCGGCCCTTGCGGATGGCGGCGATCAGTGCGGCGTGGTCACGCTCGTTCTGGTCGGCGTAGCGGCGGGCGAAGCGGCGCATGGACTTGGTGAAGGCGTCGCTCTTGCCCATATAGGCGTCGATGGTCTCGGGATCGCCGGAACGGGCGTGGGCGCGGGCGAGCGTGTTGCCGCAGGCGATGCCGAACTCCACCAGCACGGGCGCAATGAGATCGGTCGTCGGGATGAGCTTCATGTCGCGGAACTGGCGCACGTAGAAGTCGCGCCCGCCCATGGTGCCCCACCCGACGAAGATGTCAGTAGCGCTCTGCACCATCCGCTTGCCGGCAATGACGCGAGCCCCGTGGTTGTCGTGGCCGCTGGCGTACGTGTACGACTCGTAGACGGAGGGCCCGGCTTGCTTGCACTGCAGGAAGAGCGGGTCGCCCGTTGCGCTCCCTTCCAGCAGGACCAGGTAGACGACCATGCCAACGCTGCCGACGCCCACGACCTGGCGCACGACGTCGACCGGGGTGAAGCGATCGAACAGCCGCCGGCGGTCCTCCTGGAGGGTCAGGCGGTATTCCTCGAGCAGGCCTTCGACGATGTCGCCCTGTTCGTCGTCGTCGAGCGTGACGCGCAGCGGCGGCTGCGGCGTGATGCGTGCTCGCCCGCGTCGCTCGGTGGTCAACTTCTCGAAGGCGCCGCGGCTGGTGCGGGTGTCCTTGTTCTTCTCGAACTGCACCTTCACCTGGCCGCGGTCGGCCGGCTCGAAGTAGTCGATGAACCGGTCGAAGCGCACGCCCTCGTACCAGATGTCGAGCAGCGGCAGGGTGGCGTAGTACCGCATGCGATTCCGGTAGGCGTTGACACAGGCCGTCACCGCGGCATCGGCCTTGTTCGGCTTGACGCCGTTCTCGCGGGCGGCGACCACCAGGCTGGCGGCGAGGCGGGCCACGTCCCATTCGAAGGGCCCGGGCAGCGTCTCGTCGAAGTCGCGCAGGTCGAAGTTGAGGTTGCGCTCCGGCGTGGCCCACAGCCCGAAGTTCAGGACGTGCGCATCACCGCAGAGTTGCACCTCAATGCGGCTGTGGGGCCGGGAGGCCAGGTCGGCCGCCATGACGGCGGCGGCCCCGCGGTAGAAGTTCCACGGCGAAATGGTCATGCGCTGGTGCCGCAGCCCGGCGAGCTCGGGGAGTCGGATGTGGTTCTGCGCCAGGAGGGTGTCGACCGGGTCGTGGCCGCGGGACCGCTCGTCCCACTCGCCCAGGTCGGCCCGCGGCGCCAAGATGCGCGCCTGACGGCCGATCTCCCGGCGCTCGTCGGCGGTCGCGGCGAGGTCGTGCTTGGCCGCCACGGTGGTTGTCGCGTAATGCCCATTGCTCATGGCGGCCCTCCCCTCGTCCTGTCCGCCCACGCCCATCTTTGCCCAGGTCGGGCGCGCGCGCCCCGCGGGTCACCGCAAGCCGGTCCGCCCGCCCCCGTTTTCTCTGCCGTGGGCACGGCGACGCAGGCGGGACCTTGAAAGGATCGACCTGAACGCCGGCGGGGTTGAGTCCCCGCCCCTGGCGCACCCGGGGGAGGACGACGACGAGTCGGTCCCGCCGCGCTCACACCGCCGAGGGATGCTGGCCGGGCTGGGTGTCCTCGGCCTGGTCCTGGCGGGGCTCCTGTTGTTCGGGCCCGGCGGAACCAGGCCGAGGCCCGCCGCCCAGGGTCAGGCCGGCCGGAGCCCGGTGACCATCCCGGTCCGAAGCGAGACCACGACGGCCGGTTCCTCCACGACGACCACGACCGCGCCGGCCCCGCCGACGCCGAGGACCGGGCCGGTCACGGATCTGGCGGCGTCGACGTATCAGGTGAGGGTTCCGGCGCCGACGCACTCGTCCACGCCGACGACCGTGCCGAGCACGACGGTCCCGCGAGCACCCGCCCCTGCCACGACCACCACGACGACAGCGGTCGCGTCAGCGCCGACGACCACCACGACGTCACCGCCCGTCACCACCACGACGTCGTGCATCCTCATTCTGTGCGACTGAACGCGTAGAGGGCGGGAGTGACTCCCAGACAAACCTCGGTCACCCCCGCCCGCAATCTCGATTGTGGCCGCAGTGCGCGTTGACGAGTAGAGCCGTTCGAACCAATCAGCGCAACGCCCGGACAACGTTCACGGGGATTGCAACGAGTTGAGCTTGCCGTCGTCCGAGGTGCGCCGGTCGGCCACGGTCATGGTGAGTGTCACGGCGCACCTCCCGAGGCGACATGGTGTGGCGGGCGCTCCCGTCGTTGTTGGTCGGACCAGCAGCGGTCGCAGTCCTCGCAAGGCCCGTTGTCGCCCCGGCTGTGGTGTACGCCGGGATGCCCGCAGCGGGGGCAGACGGACTCGCTCACGGTCGCGGCACCGCCGTCGGGGTCTCTTTCTGCGATGTCCCTGCGGGAGTGCCGTTGCCGTCGGCGGTGGCGTTTCCGTTGCCATTTCCGCCGCCGCCGCCGCCGTTGCCGTCGCCGAGATGCTGCTGCGCGGCTAGGACCTCTTCGGGCACCGCCGGGCCCAATCGCTTGGTGACACCGGTGGTGAGCAGGCGTCCCAGCACCGGCACCTCGGTCAGGGACTCTGCCCGCATGATCTGCACGACGACCGGCACGAATTGCTCGGCCGAGTCGAAGACGATGTAGCGGGGCAGCCAACGCGGCTCGTACTTGGCGTTGAAGCGCCACAGGGTCTCTATCTGCAGGACGCCGGACAGCCGGCGTAGGGCCCAGCGTTCCACCCGCTGGGTGACGCCGACGCCGTTGTCGCCCTCGAGCACCGACCGAAAGGCGGCGAAGTTGAGGCTGAGACCCTTCATGCCCATCTCCTTGAGATGGTCGATGGTCGAGCACAGGGCAAAGTCGAGCAACCCGTTCGGATGCTCGCCCGGGTCGCGGCGCATGAGGTCGAGCGAGTAGCCATCGATGGCCGGCGAGGGCACGAACTGGCACATGGCGACCGGCGCACCGTCCGGGCCTTCCACCAAGGTCAGGAGGAGACCGGTGTCGCGCCGGTCGAACAGGCGACCCAGCATCATGGAGAAGCCCCGCTCCTGCTCGCCGCGGCGGCTCTTGGCCATGAGCTCGGCCATGCGGGCGGCGTCTTGCGGTTGGAGACGGGCCGGATCGAGGAAGCGGACCGTGTAGCCGTAGCGGGCTACCCGGTTGACGGCCTGACGCAGCCCCTTCATTTTGCCACCCTGGAGCGAGAACTCCCGCGGGTCGACGACCGCCTCGTCCCCGATGTAGAGGAAGCGCATGCCCGAGGCCTGGTAGGTGGGCAGCCACTCCTCGCCCGCCCCCATGACACCGAGGCCCCACCCGTTGCGGTCGACGTAGTTACGGAACGAGTCCCAGACGTGGGCCCGCTCGGAAAACGGCCCGATGGGGTCGGGTGACACCAGGCAGACGCCGCCGAAGACGGCGTAGGCGACAAGGGAGTCGCGGTGGAAGAACCACTGCTTGTCGTCGCGCAACGCGAAGTAGTCGAGGGTGCCGGTGCCGTGGCGACGCACAATGTCGCGGGCCCGGATCTCGGCGGCGCGCCGGCCGATGGCGGCACGGCCCGAAGAGAGTCGGCGGTCGACGACGGGCCGGGTCAACAGGTACAGCGCCACCACAATGAGGCTGAGGCCCACGGCCAGGAGGCTGACGGAGGCGTAGCGGTCGATGGTGGGCGGGAAGGCGACCCAGTCCACACCGACCAGCCGCTCGGCGGAGCCGAGGAGCACGTCGGGCCATGCGGGCAGGGGGTGGTGGTGGACGTGCCCGGCGATCTCGACGGCGAGGAGGCCGCCCAGGGCGGCAATGACCCCACCGACGGCGACGATGACGAAGGCGTTGACGACGGTGGCGCGCTCGGCCTGCGCTCGGAAGCGCTCCCGTTCCACGATCAGCAATGTGAGGACACCCGCACAGACGACGAGCGTGATGATGTCGGCCGCGTGCAACAGGTGGAGGGCGAGGGAGGCGATAAGCAGCAGCACGGCGACCAGCCAGGAGCGGCGCTGACCTCGCAGGACGCCGCGCGAGAGCATGATCATTCCGATGCCGGCGATGGCGGTGAGCGCCCCCGCGGCCTGCACCACGGCGACGGGCAGGTACTGCGCAATGAGGTGCAGGTGCTCGCGGAGGGGAGTGGTGACCGAGGAGAGCAGGTCGATGGCGCCGGCGACGAACAGCAGCACCGCGGCGAGGCGGCGGATGCGCCGCACCCGGATGTGATCCGCGGCTACCTCGGGCGCGGGGGGCCAGGACGCGCCGCCCGGCCAGCTGGCCGCCAGTTCGGCGTGAACGTCGGCCCCCTTGGATCTGCCCTTGACCACGGCGTCGGCGGTGACGAGGCGCTCGCCCAGGGTGGCGAGCGGCAGGTCGGCCTCGGCCAGCAGCAGACGGACGTGCAACTCCGCCCCCGTCTCGATCTCGAGCGTGGACTCCTGGCGATGGTGCAGGAACGTCGGCGGGAGCCCGAGGCGGCCCCGGTGCTCGTGGACGATCTCGGACGTGGCGCCGGGGCAGGCGAAGAAACCCGTATCGAGGTGGGTCAGCTCCGGGA